>NZ_JBEXUS010000065.1:0-44603 GCF_040614455.1 Nocardia sp. NPDC005978 | reverse complement strand
GCGCGATCGCGGCCGCCGCCGCGGCGGCGTGCGTCGCCATTCCGGTGACGGCCGCGGTGGTGGAGAACCAGCGCCCGGCGATATCGCGGGTGGTCGCCGAGGGCCCGCTGCGGGCGCAGGCCGAGACCCCGATCACCGCGACCTTCAAGGTGCTGCTGGTGAACGGGCAGACGCGGGTGGACATGTGGTGCGACTACCCGCCGGCCGACAGCGTCTACGCCTGGCAACTGTCGCTGTGGGTGGTGCGCCACGACGGCACGCAATCCAAGCTGGCGGAGTGGACGGCGACCCCGGGCCGGGTCTTCACCCCGGACGGCACCACCTCCGCCGAGCCGGGGCAGTTGCGCACCGTCGAGGTGCGCGACGGGTACGGGAAAGTGCTACTGGCAGCGAGTATTTGACCGTTCCGGGCGGACATCGCCCATGGACCGGAACTCGCGCGGGGACCGCGACGGGCGGACCGGAACGCACGAAGGCGGCGCACCCCGGTTCGGGGTGCGCCGTCATCGCGACGTGCGGGTGCGGACCAAGGGACGTGCCTAGTCGGCGCGACGGCGGAACAGCGAAGTGGACCAGCAGAATCCGAGTACCGCGATACCGGTGCACCAGGCCAGCGCCATGATGCCGTTGTTGCCGATCTCGGTGCCCATGAGCAGCCCGCGCAGGGTCTCGGTGATCGGCGTGAAGGGCTGGTATTCCGCGAAGTGCCGGACACCGGCGGGCATCGTGTCCGTAGGCACGAGACCGCTGCCGAGGAAGGGCAGCAGCAGGATCGGCATCGGCATGTTGCTGGCGCTCTCCGGCGTCTGGGCGACCAGGCCGAAGGCGACGCCGAGCCAGTTCAGCGCGAAGAACACCAGGCCGATGAGGCCGATCGCGGCCAGCCACTCCACCGGGCTCGCGGACGGCCGGAAGCCGGCCAGCACCGCGACGCCGGTCATGGCCGCCACCCCGAGCATGCCCTGGATCCAGCTGCCCACGACCTGGCCGGTCAGGATCGACGACTGCGAGATATGCATGGTGCGAAAGCGATTCACGATGCCCTTGGTCATATCCGTGCACATGGAGACCGCGACGCCGGCGATCATGTACGCCGGAATGATGAGCATCATGCCCGGTGTCAGGTAGTCGATGTACCTGCCGGTGGACGCGCCCAGCGCGCCGCCGAAGACGTAGTTGAACACCAGCAGCAGCACGATGGGCATCAGGATCATGCTGAAGGTCATCGCCGGGTAGCGCTTGGCGTGCACCATGTTCCGGCGCAGCATGGTCTTGGAATCGACGTAGGCGGTGGCCAGGGCGCTCATCGCGCGTTCTCCTTGCTGGTGGTGTGTTCGCCGGTGAGAGCGAGGAAGACGTCGTCCAGGTCGGGGGTGTGCACCGACAGCCCCGCGGGTTCGATGCGCGCGGCGTCGAGGCGGTCGATCACCTCGCGCACCGAGCGCACGCCGCCGTCGCTGGGGACGGCCAGCGTCAGCTCGCCGTTGACCTGTGCGGTGTTGCCCAGAACCTGTGCGGCGCCGGTCAATTGATCGCGATCGGTGAAGTCGAGGCGGATGTAGCCGCCGGGCACCAGGCGTTTGAGTTGATCGGCGGTGCCCTCGGCGACCAGCCGGCCCCGGTGCAGCACCGCGATGCGATCCGCCAGTTGATCGGCTTCCTCCAGGTACTGGGTGGTCAGGAAGATGGTCACCCCGCCCCGGACCAGTTCCCGGATGATGTCCCACATGGCGCGGCGGCTGCGCGGATCCAGGCCGACCGTCGGCTCGTCCAGGAAGATGACGCTCGGGCCGCCGACCAGGGTCATGGCCAGATCCAGGCGGCGGGTCATACCGCCGGAGTAGCTGCCCGCGGTCTTGTCCGCGGCGTCGGTCAGATCGAACTTCGCGAGCAGCTCGTCGGCCAGGCGGCGGCTCTCGGAGCGCGGCAGGTGCCGCAGATCGCCCATGAGCAGCAGGTTTTCGCGTCCGGTGAGCAGTTCGTCGACCGCGGAGAACTGTCCGGTCACCCCGATCACCGAGCGCACCCGGTCCGGTCTCGTGGCCAGGTCGTGCCCGCCGACCTCGACGTCGCCGCCGTCGGCGCGCAGCAGGGTGGACAGGATCTGCACGGTGGTTGTCTTGCCGGCGCCGTTGGGCCCGAGCAGGGCGAAGATGCTGCCCGGTTCGACGCGGAAGTCGATGCGGTCGAGCACTATCTGCTCGCCGAAGGATTTGCACAGGCCGGTGACGGTTATCGCGGCCGGGTGCTGATCGTGGTTCATTGTTCCCCTCGGATCAATGGATACGCATGAATGCATGAGTTGGCTGAGCCGTGACCGCCGAGGCTGCGATCAAAGCGATGAGCTGTTCAGTTGTGCGAGAGCGGGTTTCGCCTCGGGTGTGCGATCAGATGTCGAGCACTTCGACGTTCGGATGTTCGGCGGCGTCGACCAGCCGGGCGTAGAGCCGGTTGGGGATCAGCTTCTCGAGTTCGCGCAGTTCGTCCACGACCACGAGTTCGTAATCACCCCAGTCCTGTTCGCCGACGCCGAGCAGGCGGCGCCACTGCTTCCAATCCTTGAGAATGTTGGTGTCGGTGGGGAATTCGCTCCAGTTGGAGAAATGACTGTGCACCGCGTACGCGCCCTTGCGGGTGCGGTACACCCGGATGTCCTCGACGCGCTTGTCGGTGACCTGGTGCCATTCGGTGAGCAGGGTGGCCGAGAAGCGGACCTGCCGCACCCCGTCCTTGCCGAGCTTGAGAACCACTTCGTCGTAGCCCTCGAGCCGGCCCTCTTCGAGTTCGATGAACCGGCGCAGTGCCGTCACGATCGCGCCCGACAGATTGCCCCCGACCAGTTCCTGCGCACGCGTGAACAGCTTGAGGTCCTCATCGGATACGTAGATCGTCTTGTTCGGCATGAGCCAACTATACGTAGACGTATACATACATTGCAAGCGCGGATCTCGGACGGCCGCCGCGCCCGGCGATTGAACCTTCGGCAACCCCCGCTCGTATCCCGAGTAGAACCGACTCGGGCATCCGGTGTCCGGCGCCGAGAGGAGCCGCCCATGCACAATGGAACACGAGTGGTGGATCACCTGGTCAGAGCGATTTCCGCGCTCGGGGTGCGACACCTTTTCGGGGTCGGCGGAGCGAATATCGAAGACCTGTACGACGCGGCGCACGATCATCGGCGACTCCTCACCGCCGTCGTGGCCAAACACGAATTCGCCGCGGCCACGATGGCCGACGGCTACGCGCGTTCCACCTCCGGGCTCGGCGTCGTGGCCGCCACGTCCGGGGGCGGCGCGATGAATCTGCTCCCGGGACTCGCCGAGTCCTACGCCTCCCGGGTGCCCGTGCTGGCCCTGATCGGCCAGCCCCCGACCGTCCTGGAGGGCAAGGGCGCCTTCCAGGACACGAGCGGGCAGGCCGGCGCCATCGACGCGGTACGGCTGTTCACGCCGGTCTCGCACTACTGTGCGCGCGTCGACGCGCCCGCCGACCTGCCCGCTCACCTCACCCGGGCGGTGCTCGCCGCGCGCGGGGACGACCCGGAGACCGGCGGGCACGGCGGCGGCCCGGCGATACTGCTGCTGCCCAAGGACATTCAGCGGGCCGATCTGCTCGCTCCCGATTTCGCGCCGCCGCCCCGCGCGCACCGGCCGCCCGCCGCGAGCCTGCACCGGGTGACGGAGACCCTGCGCGCCGCGCGAGCGCTGGGCCACGTCCTGATCATCGCGGGCGCGCAGGTGGCCCGCGACGACGCGCGCGCGGAACTGGCCGAACTGGCGCGGACGCTCGACGCCGCCGTCGCGGTGTGCCCGGACGCCATGGACGTCTACCACCACGCCGACCCGGGTTTCCGCGGCATCACCGGCAGCATGGGCCACGCGCAGGCGCGGGCCGCCCTCGAATCCGCCGCCCTGTGCCTGCTCATCGGCACCCGCCTGCCGCTGACCGACAGGGCCGGGCTGGAGGATGCGCTGGACGCCGTGCCACTGGCCGGCATCGGAGCCGAAATCCCGTTTCTGCCTTCGATTCACGCGCACGCCGCCGATCTGGCGGTCACGCTCGCCGACCTGAGCGCCGCGCTGCGCCCGCCCGTGCCGGTCGCCGTGCTCGCCGTCGGCGAGCGGCCGGGATCGGCGGCGCGAGAGCCGCTTTCCGAGCGCGCGAGCGTCGGCGAGAGCACCGAGCCCGGACCGCGGACGGCGGTCCTGTCCGCCCGCGAGGTGCCGCCCGCCACCGGCCCGGGACTGCGCTACCTCCAGGTAATCGAGGCGATCAACTCCGAATTGCCCGCCGGTACCGATGTTTTCGCCGACGCCGGGAATACCGGCGCGGCCGTGGTGCACCACCTACGGCTGCCCCGGGGCGGCCGGTTCACCGTCGCCCTCGGCATGGGCGGCATGGGCTACGCCTTCGGCGCGGGCATCGGCTCGGCGTTCGCGCGGCACCGCCGCGGTGACGGCGGTCTCCGGCGCACCGTCGTGATCGCCGGCGACGGCGCCTTCTACATGCACGGCATGGAGATCCACACCGCGGTCGAGCACCGCCTGCCCGTCACCTTCGTGCTCCTCAACAACAACGCGCACGCCATGTGCGTGACCCGAGAACAGCTGTACTACCGGGATCGATACAGCTTCAACCGGTTTCGGCCGGCGAATCCGGGCGCCGGTCTGGCCGCCATGTTCCCGGATCTGTGCACCCGTGCACCTGCCACACCCGCCGAACTCCGTGCCGCGCTGCGGCACTGCCTCGGCAGCCCCGGACCGTCGTGCATCGCGATCGAGTGCGATCCCGACGAGATTCCGCCTTTCACGCCGTTCCTGACGGCACCCCGGAGGTAATCGTGACCAGTTCGACCCGGCCCGAGCGTGAGCAACTGCCCGCCCTGAACGACCTGCCCGCGGACATCCCCGGCGTCCTGCGGATCGAGACCTCCGATCGCGAGGCCACCACGCCGATCATTCTGGACATGCTGCGCTCGGTCTATCCGCACGATCAGATCTTCGGCGAGTACTGCACGGTCCAGGGTCATATCGACGCACCGCCCCGCGAGCTCTACGACTACCTCTCGGACACCCGCTCACTGGAGGAATGGACCTACAGCCTGCGCGGCTTCACCGAGACCGCGACCCCGGGCCTGTGGGAGTCCTACGACCGGCTGGGCGAGAGCACCCGCATCTACACCCGCACCGTCGCCAATCCCGACGCCATGACGGTCGACTATCACTGCGCCTGGGATCAGCCCGATCACCTCTGGATGATCTACCTGCTGCGCGTGGTGGACGCGCAGGTGGTGTTCGACAAGCCGGGATCGGTGGTGCTCTGGACGAACTGCCACCACCCGTTCTACGACGAGAATCCCTACGGCGACGCCGCGCCCGACAAGCGCAAGGTGTGGGTCGGCGATTTCTGGGAGATGTTCTCCGCCGGGCATCAACTCGAACTCGACAACCTTCGGGCCATCGCCGAGTACCGCGCCGCACACGGGCTCCCCTTGACGCCGACCTGGATGAAATGAGGAGTGCGCCATGGACTTCACCGATCCCGCCTGGACCACCCCTCCGGTCAGCCTGCTCGACGTCGCCTCGTATCTGCCGGGTGAACCGGTGGGCACCGAGTACTTCACGCGGTTCTCGCGATCCGAACGCATGGCCAAGAACGTCATGTTCCGCGCGCCCAAGGGCCGCCATCACCGCGGGCCCGACGAGACCGCCGTCGACATGGCCGAGCGGGCCGCCGCACCGCTGGTGGAACGCCATGGGGCGCAGGAGCTCTCGAAGATCGATGTACTGCTGACCCACACCCAGCTGCCGGACAATCCGGTGCTCGGCTGCGGCGGCGAACTCGCGCGCAGGCTGAACATGCGCCCGCGCTACGTCTTCGACGTGCACAACGGCGGCTGCGCGGCCTTCGTACACATGATGTGGCTCGCCCGCACCGTGCTGCGGACCACCGATGCGCGCACCGCACTGCTGGTCACCACCCAGAACTGCGCGGGGCCGGTCTTCACCCAGCCCGACATCCGCGGGCTCGCGCAGGCGCCGTGCCCGGCGACGGCTGCGGGGTGGGGCTGCTGGTCAAGAACAGTTCCGCGCCCATTCTCGATATCGAATGCCGCACCTATCCCGAGTTCGCGGGAGACATGGATTTCGACACCGGGTCCGAGCGCAAATACTGGCAGCCCGGCGAGGGTCAGGCGTGCGTCACCTTCACCGAATCCAAAGTGGCCAAGGTGTTCACGCGCGGCAACCGGCTGGTGCCCGAGGTCGCCCACGCGGTGTGCAAGCGCATCGGGGTCAAGAGCAGCGATATCGACACCCTGGTCACCAATCAGCCCAACCGGCTGTTCCTGCGCAATTGGCACGACGCGCTGGAACTGCCCGCCGAACGACATCCCGATACCTTCGACAGCTGCGGAAACCTCTTCGCCGCGGGTATTCCCGTCACGCTGGACACCGAGAACTCCGCGGGCCGGCTGCGCAACGGTTCGGTCGTGCTCATGGCGGCCTTCGCGCACGCGGGTGATTTCGCGGGCGCCGCGGCCGTGCGGTGGGGGGCCGCGCGATGACGGCGCTGGAGTCGTTCCGCTTCGAGAATGACCGCTTCGAGAACGGGCTCTTCGAAGCCGAGCGCTTCGACCTGAGCCTGAGCGAGAATCCCTTCCCGCCACTGCCTTCGGTGCTCGGCGCGCTGGACGAGGCACTGGCCACGGCGAACCGGTACCCCGAATTCCGGCCGCGGCTGCTGCCCGAGCTGATCGCCGGGCACATCGGCGCGCGCGCCGATCAGGTGGTGGCCGGCGCCGGCGCGACCGGGGTCGCGATGCAGATCATGCAGACCCTGCCCCGCCGGGGCGCGCGGTTCGTGTTCGCCGCGCCGACCTTCGACGGGTATCCCATCCTGGCCGGGATGACCGGATTGCGCGCCGCGCCCGTCCCTTTGGATGCGCACGGTCGCCAGGACCTGTGGGCCATGTCCCGGCTCATCGACCGGGACACCGGCCTCGTCGCGATCTGCCGTCCGCACAATCCCACCGGAACGGTGGTGTCGGGCAGCGAACTCAAAGCCTTCCTGTGCGCTGTCCCCGCCGGCGTTCCGGTCCTGCTGGACGAGGCGTACTTCGAATTCCTCGGTGCGAGCGAGGTTCTGGACGCCGTGGAACTGGTGCACCGGCATCCGAACGTACTGGTGCTGCGCACTTTCTCGAAGGCGTACGGCCTGGCGGGCCTGCGCATCGGCTACGCCTTCGGCTCCCCGGACCTGATCCGCCGGGTACAGCGACTACAGCTGCCGTTCGGCGTCCCGGCGCTCGCCGCCGCCGCGGTCCGCGCCTCCTACGCCGCCGAATACGAACTGGGCGAGCGCATTCTGCACATCACCACCCAGCGCGAGCTGCTGCGCACCCGGCTGCGCCGCGCCGGTATCCGGGTGCCCCGCAGCAGCGCCAACTTCCTCTACCTTCCCGGGGCCGATATCGCGCGGTCACTGGCCCGCGCCGGTATCGCGGCCAAGCGCTATGCCGACGGCAGCGTCCGCATAGCCGTCGGCGACCCCGTCGCGGACCGCGCCGTCGTGCGGGCCCTCACCGCGCCGCCCCGGCCGCATTCCCGGCCACTGTCCACCGACGACAGTCACCTGGTCGCCCTCACGGCGCCGTACGCGCCCAGCGCTGCGCCAGCGCCGCGCAGACGATGAGCTGCACCTGGTGAAAGAGCATGAGCGGCAGCACGATCAGGCCGATCGGTGAACCGGCGAACAGGACCGTGGCCATCGGGAGACCGGTGGCCAGGCTCTTCTTGGACCCGCAGAAGACGACCACGATGCGGTCCTCGCGGTTGAAGCCGGCGGCGCGACCGGCCGCCATGGTCGCCGCGAGCACCAGGGCCAACAGGACGCAGCACACCAGCAGGAGCGCCAGGATCCGCCACGGCGACATGGCGTGCCAGATGCCCTCGACCATCCCCGCGCTGAACGCGCTGTAGACCACGAGCAGGATCGAGCCGCGATCCACGAGTTTGGTCGGTTCGGCGTAGCGGGCGAGCCAGTCCTCGAGCCGCGGGCGGATGAGCTGCCCCAGGAAGAACGGGACCAACAGCTGCAGCACGATGTCGAGAATCGAGGACAGGTCCACCCGCGCCTGGCCGGTGGTGTTCATGAGCAGAATGACCAGCGCCGGAGTCAGGAAGACGCCCAGCAGGTTCGAGACCGTGGCACTGACGATCGCACCGGCCACATTGCCCTTGGCGATGGAGGTGAAGGCGATCGAGGACTGCACCGTCGAGGGCACCAGGCACAGGAACAGCAGACCGGTGTACAGGTCCTCGGTCAGCACGCTCGGCACCAGCAGGTGCGCGGCCACCCCGAGGACCGGGAAGAGCACGAAGGTGCAGGCGAGCACGACCAGGTGCAGGCGCCAATGCTTGAGACCCTCGATCGCCTCGTTCGGAGCCAGACGCGCGCCGTACAGGAAGAACAGCAATGCGATAGCAATCTTGGTGAGCCAGCTCACAATTACCGCGGCATCTCCGCGCGCCGGAAAAATACTGGCCACGGCGATGACGGCGAGGATCGACAAAATGAATCCGTCGATATAGAACTTGCTGAGAAATCGCACGGGTCAAGGCTAATCACCCCCGGCAAAAAGGATTAACACCGCACCCGGACGACCGCGATACTGATGTTGATCGACCGCACGCACGAGTTCCGAGGTGGAATGCCATGGTTCCCTGGACCACACTGGCCAGTACGCACGCCCCGGCCCTCGCCGCCGACACCTGGGGAGTTCCCGGGCCGACGTTCCTGGCGCTGTTCTGGTTCGCCGCGCTCGCGGGCGGGGTCTTCGTCATCGCCCAGCGCATTCGGATCGGGCGTTCCACCGGACCGGCCGATCCCTATGCGGGACCGCTGAATCCGACCGAGACCGCGATGCTCTTCGACGACCGGCGAGCGGTGCTGGCCGCGCTCACGCAGTTGCGTGGCCGCGGGCTCATCGACTCCGCGGGCAACCCCAGCCGGGCGGTGAGCACCCAGGAGCTCGACGCGCTGGATCCGGTGACCCGGGCCGTGTACGCGCACCTGCGCGTGTCGGCGGACCGCAAGATTCCGGCCCTGGCGAAGGCGACGCGGACGGCGCTGGACGCCCTGCGGGTCTCGCTGGCCAAACGCGGCTACCTGCTGAGCGACGGGCAGCGCCGCACCATCGCACTGTCCGCGATACCGCTCTGGGTGCTGCTCGCGCTCGGCGCGGTGCGGTTCGCCGCGGGCCTGGACAACCACAAGCCCGTCCTCTTCCTCGGCATCAGCATCGTCATCCTGTTCCTGGCAACCCGCCTGCTCATCCGGGCGCCCCGGCTGACCAAACGCGGCCGGGACCTGCTGCTGGACGCCGCCCGCCGCAACGGCCATCTGCGCCCGAACAACTCGCCCGCCTACGCCTCCTACGGCGCCGACAGCGCGGCCGTGGCCGTGGCGCTGTTCGGAGCGGCCGTGCTGTGGAGCGCCGATCCGGGTCTGGCGAGCGCCACCGGAACGGTCAGTGCGTCGGGCGGGGACTTCAGCGGCAGCGGCAGCAGCTGTTCGGGTGGCGGCGACAGCGGCGGCGGCAGCAGCTGTGGCGGCGGGGGTTGCGGCGGCGGTGGAGGCTGCGGCGGATGAGCCGCCCCCTCGACGCCGAGCACACGCCGACCGGAACCCCGTGGCGCCCCGGCGATCACGGCGGTCACAGCGATGGACGTGGCGCGAGCACCGGCGCGGTGGAGCGGATACCCACCGCCGGCGGTTCACAACCGCCTCGCGACCAGCGGCGGCGGGGTGGCGAATCCCCTCGGCACGGTATCGCCGGTAGTGCTGGATATCCCGGCGCGAGCCACCGGACGGACGGTGGCGATCCCCTTCCTCCCGGCGGGCCGTTGCCCGGCGGGGCGATCGGGGTGGGGTGGCGGCCCGAGATCTGCGGGATGATCGCCGACCTCGAGGGGATCGCCTTCTGCGAGGTGATCGCGGAATCGCTGAGCGCCCCCGCCGGGCGGTGGCGGCGGCGGACCGGCATAGCCGTGCCGGACGAGCTGTCGGCGCTGATCGATCGCGGCGTTTCGGCGGTGCCGCACGGGATTTCGCTCTCGCTCGGCGGGGCCGAGGCGGTCGACGAGCAGCGCGTCGAGCACCTCGCCGCCTGCGCCCGTGCGCTCGGGTCGCCGGTGGTCAGCGAGCACATCGCGTTCGTGCGGGCGGGCGGGGTGGAAGCCGGGCACCTGTTGCCGGTGCCGCGCACCCGGGAGGCCCTGGACGCACTGGTGCGCAACATCTCTCGTACGCAGCGCGCGCTGGATGTTCCGCTCGCCGTGGAGAACATCGCCGCGCTCTTCGAATGGCCGGACGCGGAGTTCACCGAGGCGGAGTTCCTGCGGGAACTGGTGGAGCGCACCGGGGTGCACCTGCTCCTGGATATCGCGAACGTCTACGCTAACGCCCGCAACAGCTCTCGCGATCCCCTGACCGAGTTGCTGCGGCTGCCCACCGAACGCCTCGCGTACTGCCATATCGCCGGCGGCCGGGAGGTCGCGGGCCGCTATCACGACACCCACGTGCATCCGGTGCCCGCCGAGGTACTCGCCCTGGTGGCCGAGTTCGCACCCTCCCGGCCGGTGCCGCTGATGCTGGAGCGCGACGGAAACTACCCGCCCGCACCGGAACTGCTCGCCGAACTGAACGCGATAGCCGCGGCCGCCGGCCGCCCGGCCGTCACGTCACGACCAGAGCCGCCTCGGACATGACACCCGGCGACCCGGCGGGCACGCGGAGCCCGAGCACCGGACGCACTGCGCCCGAACCCGCTTCGGCGCACGGCCCCGGGGCCCGAACACCTCCCGCCGAACCGCCGGCCGCCGGCCGCCCGCCGGACCGGGAATCCGCGGCGGCGGAAAACTCGGGGCCACCGGGCTCGGCGGCAGGCTCGAGCCGCGCCCGCGGAACCCTCGCCGAGCAGCAGGCGGCGCTGGTGCGCGCCCTGGTGACGGGTGCTCCCCCGCCGCCCGGTTTCGACGCGGGCGATCTCGATGCCACCGCGCACGCGCTGCTGCACAAGCGGGCCGGGGGCCTGGCCCGGCGGTTCCCGGTGTTCGCGCACGCCTGCGGACCGGATTTCACCGCGCTCTTCCTGGCGTGGGCGCGCACGCGGCCCAAGGTGAGCACCGCCGCCGACGCGGCCGCCTTCGCGGCGCACCTGGGCGTGCCGCCGCCCGCGACTCGGCGATTCCCCCGGTTCGGGCGATAGCCGCGCCCGGCGGCGCGGCGGATCGTCCGGGTATCAGCCGCGGTCGCCGTCCGGACCGCGTCCGAACGGTCCGTCCCGCCGCGGCCCGGACGGACCGTTCGGGCGATAGATGCATGGGTGCTAATGTTCGTATCCGTTTGCTGGAAGGTGTCCTGATCCAACTCGGAAGGGAAGCTCCATGACTCACGTTCTGCACAATGGCCACGATCACGCGCACGGCGCCGCGTGCGGGCATGTTGCCGTACCGCACGGCGATCACGTGGACTACGTCCACGACGGCCATCTGCACCGCGCCCACGACGGCCACTACGACGAGTGCGAGCCCTCGGGCCACACCGAGCACGCCGCGCACACCCACGAGCACGGCGAGGGCTGCGGCCACGTCGCGGTGCCGCACGGCGACCACATGGATTACATCCACGACGGCCATCGCCACGCCGCGCACGACGGCCACTACGACGAACACTGACGCCCCGGCCCGGCGGTGATCCCGCTCACCGGAGCATGCTGAATCCATGATCGAGATCCGCACCGTCTCCACCGAGCGGGAACTGGCCGACGCGTACGCGGTCCGGATACGGGTGTTCGTCGACGAACAGGGCGTACCCCCGGAACTGGAACTCGACGAGCTGGACGCGACCGCCGATCACTTCCTGGCCCGGCTCGACGGGCGGCCGGTGGGCGCGGGCCGGCTCATCGTCCGCGACGAGGTCGGCGTGCTCGGCCGGCTGGCGGTGCTGGCGGAGGCGCGCGGTACCGGGCTGGGCGCGGCGCTGGTGCGGGCGATCGAGGATCGGGTGCGCGAGCGCGGGCTGCCCGCGCTCGAACTCCACGCTCAGACCCAGGCCGAGGGGTTCTATGAACGGCTGGGCTACAAGGCGTACGGGGATATCGAGCTGGACGCGGGCATCCCGCACATCTGGATGCGCAAGACGCTCAGCGAAGCCTGATCGCGACTAGCCGTTGGTGGCGGCGGGCTCGCACGCGTCGCGCAGCGAGCAGGAACCGCAGGCGCTGCCGCAGCCGCCGGGCTCCTCGGCCGGGGCCAGCGCGGCGAGCGCGTTGTTCGCCGCGGTCGCGCCCGCACCCAGGGTGAACAGCGCGATGATCACCGCGACGGCGGCCACGGCGACGGCGGCGATGCCACCGGCGACCAGCACGACCGCGCCGCTGGCGGCGAGCAGGAAGCCCGCGGCCACCGAGGTCGGGGCGGCGATGCGATTGGCGAGGCGGTAGTTCTCCTCGGACTTGATCGCCTCGTCGGAGTGCACGCCGAAGATGCGATTCGGCGGCATGGTGCCGGTCCAGCCGAGCACACCGGTGACCACGGCCACCACCGACAGAGCAAACAGAATCAACGCCACGACCGCCACGGGGCTCAATTTACCCGCGGCGCGTTCGGCCGGGTGCGCGACCCGGCCGAGCCGGGGCCGGGTGAGGCGGTCATCACGTACGCGCGGCGCGCGGCCGCCACCCTTTTTGGGGACCTGGGTAGCCACGCTTTACCCTGGTGGCGGACCTTATCGGGGATCGGCTAGGCAGAGAAGGCAGGACCGTGCAGGACACTCCCGCAACCGACACACCCACCGCGACGGCGGGTGGGGGCAGCGATGTGCCCGCACACCGTTACAACGCCGACCTGGCCGGCCGCGTAGAGCAGAAGTGGCAGGCCGCCTGGCGCGAGCGCTGCACCTTCCACGCGCCCAACCCGGTCGGCCCGCTGGCCGGTGAGACCCCGGCCGACAAGCTGTTCGTGCAGGACATGTTCCCGTACCCCTCGGGCGCGGGCCTGCACGTCGGCCATCCGCTGGGCTACATCGCGACCGACGTCTTCGCGCGCTTCCACCGCATGCGCGGCCGGAATGTGCTGCACGCCCTGGGTTACGACGCCTTCGGCCTGCCCGCCGAGCAGTACGCGGTGCAGACCGGCGCGCACCCGCGGGTGACCACCGAGTCCAATATCGCGAACATGCAACGTCAGCTGGACCGGCTGGGCCTGGGCCACGACCGCCGCCGCTCCTTCGCGACCACGGATCCCGAGTACTACAAATGGACGCAGTGGATCTTCCTGCGCATCTACAACGCCTGGTACGACGAGGGCATCGGCCGCGCCCGCCCGATCTCGGAGCTGATCGCCGACTTCGAGGCCAGCAGGCGCGCGATCGCCGATGACAACCGCGCCTGGAACGAGCTGTCCCCGGCCGAGCGCAACGCGCTGATCGACTCCTATCGCCTGGTGTACCAGACCGATTCGATGGTCAACTGGTGCCCGGGGCTGGGCACCGTGCTGTCCAACGAGGAGGTCACCGCCGACGGGCGCTCCGAGCGCGGCAACTTCCCGGTGTTCCGCAAGCGCCTGTGGCAGTGGATGATGCGCATCACCGCCTACTCCGATCGCCTGGTCGACGACCTGGACGACCTGGACTGGCCGGAGAACGTGAAGTCCATGCAGCGCAACTGGATCGGGCGCTCGCGCGGCGCGCAGGTCAAGTTCACCGCGGGCGCGGACATCATCGAGGTGTTCACCACCCGTCCCGACACCCTGTTCGGCGCGACCTACGTGGTGCTGGCCCCCGAGCACGATCTGGTGGACAGGCTGACCGAGGGCACCTGGCCCTCGGGCACCGATGCCCGCTGGACCTTCGGCAACTCCGAGACTCCGGCCGAAGCCGTTGCGGCCTACCGCAAGTCGATCGCCGCCAAGTCGGATCTGGAGCGCCAGGAGAGCAAGGAGAAGACCGGCGTCTTCCTGGGCTCCTACGCCACCAACCCGGTCAACGGCGCGCGCGTGCCGATCTTCATCGCCGACTACGTGCTGAGCGGGTACGGCACCGGCGCCATCATGGCGGTCCCCGGGCACGATCCGCGCGACTGGGAATTCGCCTCCGCCTTCGGCCTGCCGATCGTGGAAGTGGTTGCGGGCGGCGATGTTTCCGAGGCCGCGTACGCCGGTGAGGGCACGCTGGTGAACTCCGGCTACCTGGACGGGCTGGAGATCGACGCCGCCAAGGCCAAGGTCATCGCCGAGCTGGAGGCCAACGGTCACGGCCGGGGCACCATTCAGTACAAGCTGCGCGACTGGCTGTTCGCGCGCCAGCGCTACTGGGGCGAGCCGTTCCCCATCGTCTACGACGAGGACGGCGCGGCGCACGCGCTGCCCGAATCCATGCTGCCGGTGACGCTGCCGGAGATCGAGGACTTCGCGCCGGTCACCTTCGACCCGGACGACGCGAACTCCGAGCCGTCCCCGCCGCTGGCCAAGGCCACCGACTGGGTGAACGTCACCCTGGATCTGGGCGACGGACCCAAGCGGTACCGCCGCGACACCAACGTCATGCCCAACTGGGCGGGCAGCTCCTGGTATCAGCTGCGCTACGCCGATCCCACCAACTCGGAGGCGTTCTGCGCCAAGGAGAACGAGCAGTACTGGCTGGGCCCGCGCACGGCCGAGCACGGTCCCAAGGATCCGGGCGGCGTCGACCTGTACATCGGCGGCGTGGAGCACGCGGTGCTGCACCTGCTGTACGCGCGGTTCTGGCAGAAGGTGCTGTTCGACCTGGGTGACGTGTCCTCCAGCGAGCCGTACCGCCGCCTGTTCAACCAGGGCTACATCCAGGGCTTCGCGTACCAGGACGAGCGCGGCGCGTACGTGCCCGCCGCCGAGATCGTCGAGCGCGACGGCAAGTTCTTCTGGACCGATGCGACCGGCGCCGAGATCGAGGTGTTCCAGGAGTACGGCAAGATCGGCAAGTCGCTGAAGAACGCGGTCTCCCCGGACGAGATGTACGACGCCTACGGCGCGGACACCTTCCGCTTCTACGAGATGTCCATGGGCCCGCTGGACGCCTCGCGCCCGTGGTCGACCAAGGACGTCGTCGGCGCGCAACGCTTCCTGCAGCGCGTGTGGCGACTGGTCGTGGACGAGGAGACCGGCGCGATCCGGGTCACCGAGGACGAGCCCTCGAACGAGGCGCTGCGCCTGGTGCACAAGACGATCGCCGGGGTCGACGACGACTACGCCAACCTGCGGGACAACACCGCGGGCGCGAAGCTGATCGAGCTGACCAACTTCCTGACCAAGAACTACGGCGACGGCGCGCCGCGCGCCGCGGTCGAGCCGCTGGTGCTGATGCTGGCCCCCATGTCCCCGCATATCGCGGAGGAGCTGTGGGAACGCCTGGGCCACACCGAGTCCCTGGCGCACGGCCCGTTCCCGGCTGCGGATCCGGCACTGCTGGTGGCGGATTCGGTGGAGTACCCGATCCAGGTCAACGGCAAGGTCCGCAGCCGGATCAGCGTCCCCGCCGACGCCGATCAGGCCGCGGTACAGGCCGCGGCGCTGGCCGATCCGAAGGTCGCGGAACTGCTGGGCGGCAAGGATCCCCGCAAGATCATCGTGGTGCCCGGCCGACTGGTGAACATCGTCGCCTGAGCGGACCATTGAGCCGATCGGGCCCGGTGCGTATTCGCACCGGGCCCGAATCGTCTGTGTGAGAAAGCTTTCGGTGGTGCGTCCCGCCCCTACGCGGGCGGCAGCAGGACGTCGTTCAGGGTCACCATCGACAGGTTGCGCTCGCGGATGATCTCGACCAGCTGGTCGTAGCAGTGCGTCACCGCGGGCGCGTTGGCGTGGCCGATGATGATGGTCTGCGGGTTGAAGTACCTGTGGGCGCATTCGATCAGGTACTGCTCGGTGATCACGCCGGAGTCCGAGAGCGAGCCGTACCACATGGTCGGGACGGTGTAGCCGAGATCGGCGGCGACCCGGTCGACGGTGGCGTTGTGCCGGCCGAAGGGCGGGCGGTAGTACGGCGTGCCGTCCACGCCGAAGTTGTTGCGCAGGAACCGCTTCGCCTGGTCCAACTGCGAGGAGACCGCGCCGGCGGAGATCGCGGTCAGATCGGCGTGGTCCCAGGTGTGGTTGCCGAGCTGGATCTGCCCGGACTCCACCAGCGGTCGCAGGGCGTCGCGGTGCGTGGTCCAGGAGTCGTAGTAGGCGGTCACGAAGAAGGTGAAGCGCGCGCCGGTGTCCCTGGCGAACTTGATGTACGCCCCGACCACCTCCGGGCTCGCGCCGTCGTCCACGGTCAAGGCCAGTGAATTGCCCGTGCCGGGCAGCGCGGTGATGGTGCCGGGCGTGAGCGCGGTCTTGGGACCGCCGGGCGGCGGCAACAGGCGCGGCGCGGCGGGCTCGGGCAGCGGGAACGGATTTCCGCCGCCGCTGCCGGTGTCCAGCGTGTCACTGCGTGCCTGGGTGCACCCGGCGGTGAGAGCGACGGCGGTGCCCGCCGCGAGCCAGGTCAGCAGCTGTCGTCGTTCCATATCCCATTCGCTCCGAAGTGTTCGCTCCGCCCGGGGAGCCGCGTCGTCGATGTCTGCCTGCGCGCAACCTTCCCGGTTATATCGATTCCGGATGAACGAGTCACGTACAAGACGCGAAATGATTCGAATTGAGAAGAAATCCCCGGCCGGCCGTCACCGTGGCACGGGTCGCAGCACGATCTCGGTCGGATGTGCGTCACGCGGGGTCTCGATCGCGTTGCGCACGGTGCGCGCCACCGTCTCGGCGGTGAGGAATTCGTTCGGCTCGTAGGCGCGCTGTTCCCCGGCGATGATCTCGCGCTGCATGTCGGTGTCGATCCGGCCGGGATGGATCGAGGTGACGCGCAGGGCGGGCTCCTCCAGGCGCAGCGCGTCACCGAAGGCGCGCAGCCCGAATTTGCTCGCCGCGTAGACGCCCCAGCCGGGGTTGGCGCGCAACCCGGCGCCCGAATTGATCAGTACCACATGACCGTTCGCGGCACGCAGTGCCGGAAGCAGCAGCCTGGTCAGTTCGGCCACCGCGATCAGGTTGCCTTCCAAGGTATTCCGCCACTGGGCAACGGACGAATCGGCTATCGTTCCCAGGTCGGCGATTCCCGCATTGTGCACCACCACGTCCAGCCGTTCGATGGTTTCCGTCGCCCGCGCGACCGCCGGATAGTCGGTCAGATCGACCGGCCACCCTGTGGCGCCGGGCAATTCGTCCAGGATCGGTTCCAGCGCCTGCGGTGTGCGCGCGCCCAGCAGCAGCCGATGCGTAGGCGCCAGCTCGCGCGCGATCGCGGCGCCGAGACCGCGACTGGCGCCCGTGATCAACGCAATCGGCCGGTCTGTGCTGGTCTTCGCGGAATTCGCCATGCGAACACCGTAACCGGGCGCCCCCGCGCGGCGATGCTCCGGCTGAGCACACCACACGTTCGAATCACGAGAAGGCGAACAGAGTGCATTCTGGCGTAGCGGAACCGCCCTCCGACCATCCCGTGCGGCATGCCCACCGCGCATACCTGCGGGTTCCGTCGCAGAATAGGGCGATGACACATCCCGGTTTCACGCCGACCCAGCTCGCGGCCCGCGCCGCCTACCTGCTGCGCGGCAACGATCTGGGGACGATGACCAGCGCGGCCCCCCGGCTCTACCCGCACATGTGGAGCTGGGACGCCGCGTTCGTCGCGGTCGGGCTGGCCCCGCTGAGCGTGGAGCGCGCCGCGCTGGAACTGGACACGCTGCTGTCGGCGCAATGGCGGAACGGGATGATTCCGCACATCGTGTTCGCGAACGGCGTGGACGGCTACTTCCCGGGGCCGGCGCGCTGGGAGTGCCGGCGGCTGGCGGCGAACGCGCCGGACGGCCCGGACACCTCGGGCATCACCCAGCCGCCGGTGCATGCCATTGCGGTGCAACGGATTCTGGATCATTCACGCCGGCACGGGCGCAGTACCCGGGCCGTCGCGGAGGAGTTCCTGCAGCGGCGCTGGCCCGATCTCATGCGCTGGCATCGCTGGCTGGCCTACGCGCGCGATCCCAAACAGCAGGGGCGCATCACGCTGTATCACGGCTGGGAGTCCGGCATGGACAACTCCCCGCGCTGGGATCGCGCCTACGCCAACGTGATTCCGGGCCCGGATCTGCCGCCGTACGAGCGCGCGGACCGGCAGGTCGTCGGGGATCCCACACAGCGGCCCAGCGATCGCGAATACGACCGGTACCTGTGGCTGGTCGAGCAGATGCGGCGGTCGGGATACGACGATTTCGAGCTCGCGTCCACCATGAGCTTCGCGGTCGAGGACGTGTTCGTCACCGCCATCTTCGCCCTGGCCTGCGATGTGCTGGCCAATATCGGCGAGGACTACAAACAGCCCCTGGCCGACGTGCGCGAGCTCTACGAATGGGCCGACTACTTCCGGGCCGGGGTCATCGCCACGACCGATCCGCGCACCGGCGCGGCCCGCGACTTCGACGTGCGCGCCGACGAGTGGATCGACACCGAGACCCTGGCGGTGTTCGCGCCGCTGCTGTGCGGCGGCCTGGCCCGGGACGCCGAACGGCGGCTGCTGCGCCTGTTCGAGGGCCCGCGCTGGTGCGGCCATCCGGACCTGCGCTACGCCCTGCCGCCCTCGACGTCACCGGTCGCCAGGGACTTCCGCCCGCGCGAGTACTGGCGCGGGCCGGTCTGGCCGGTGATGAGCTGGCTGTTCTCCTGGGTTTTCGCCCGGCGAGGCTGGGCCGAGCGCGCGTTCATGCTGCGCGCGGAGGGGCTGCGCCAGGCCAGTGACGGGACGTTCGCGGAGTACTACGAGCCGTTCACCGGCGAGCCGCTGGGCTCGATGCAGCAGTCCTGGACGGCGGCGTCGGTCCTGGACTGGCTCGGGTAGCGGGCGACCCGAGCCGCATCACCCGCGGCAACCGGCACGGGGTGGCCCGTGCCGGGCAGGCCGCCCGGCACCGCGCCGCGCCCGCTGCCCCGGACCGCCCATGACCGGGCGATCTGCCGCGCGCTTATAGCCCGTCCGAGCCCTCCATCAGCGGGAACGGCGGTATTGAGATTCAGCTAACAGTTGGCGGACATGCGGCCCGGTCGCTGGCCAGAGCGACGCGGCTCACATAGCGTCCGCTCGTATGGCAGGACGACACCGGCTGGCCCTGGCGGCCTTCGCCGCGACCGGCATTCTCGCGACAGTGGCCGCCGCCCCGGCGACGGCGGAGGTGAGCGGACCCGACGTCTCGTCCTGGCAGCACATCGACGGGCGCGGCATCGACTGGCACGCGGTCCGCGCGTCCGGCAATCACTTCGCCATGGTCAAGGCGACCGAGGGCCTGAGCTACGTGAACCCGTACTTCGTCCCGGACAGCCTGCTCATGCGGGCGGCCGGGGTGGCGCGCGGGACCTACCACTACGCCCGGCCCGCGCTGGCCCCCGAACCGCAGGCCGCCATGTACGCGGCGGTGGTGCTGGGCCAGAACGGGATGCTCGATCTGCCGCCGGTGCTCGACATGGAGGATTCGGGCGGGCTGTCCCCCGCGGCGCTCATCGACTGGACCCACCGCTACCTGAACACGGTCCAGGCGCTGACCGGCCGCACCCCGATCATCTACACGTACCCGAACTTCTGGCGGACCGCGATGGCCGATTCCCCGGAGTTCCACCGCTATCCGCTCTGGATCGCGGACTACCGCGGCAACGAGGGCCCCGAGGTCCCCGGCGGCTGGCCCGCCTGGACCTTCTGGCAGTACACCGACTCCGGCCGGATCCCCGGCATCGCGGCGGGCACCGACATCAACGTATACAGCGGCGCGCAGGGCGATTTCGCCCGCTACGCGAACATGCCCAGCTTCGGCAGCAGCTAGCCACCGCCCGGAACGGTTGCGGCGCAAGCCCGGACCGTCCCGGACCTCCGGCCCACGCACTACGGATCGACCAGCGCATCGGGATTCCACCGGCACGACGGAAACACTGCCGGCCGCCGGCGAATTCATGCCGGGCGATGAGCGGCAATGTCGCGTCGTCCACCCGGACGCGACGCTGCAACGCCCACATCTGGGCAACGGCTGGGACACGAGCATCCGGAGCGGCGGCGACAGGCACGAGCATCCCCGCGCGGCAACGGGCGCGGGAGCGCCGGGGCACGGGGCCGGACGCGCGAAACGGCCGGGCGCGGAATCGAATCCGCGCCCGGCCGTATTCGGCCGGTGGGTGGTGGAACTACACGCCGATCTTGCCGTTCTTCTTCCAGACGGCGACCACGGACGGGCGGGGCTGGGTCGTGCCGCCGTCGGGCCAGTGCGAGCCCGGGTTGTCGGCGCTGTGGCCGTCGAGCTCGCCCGGGTGCTGGACGCAGACCAGGACGCGGTCGGCGGTGATGACCGGGCCGCAGGTCTCCGCGCCGATCGGGACGGTCAGGAACTGCTTGGTCTCGCCGCGGCGCTCGCCCTCGAGGGCCACCGAGAACAGGCCGTCGTTGGACTTGAGCGCGTTGCCGTCGGTGGAGATCCACAGGTTGCCGTGCGGGTCGAAGGCCAGGTTGTCGGGGCAGGAGATGGGGCTGACCTTCGACTTGTCGAAGCCCGCGAAATAGGTGTCCGCGGCCTGCGGATCACCGCAGACCAGCAGCAGCGACCAGGTGAACGCGGTGCCCTTGTGATCGTCGACCAGTTCCAGGATCTGGCCGCTCTTGTTCTGGTTGCGGGGATTGGCCTCGTCGGCGGCGGCCTTGCCCTCGGTGCCGCGGTTGCTGTTGTTGGTGAGGGCGACGTAGACCTTGCCGGTCTTCGGGTTGGCCTCGAAGTCCTCGGGGCGGTCCATCTTGGTCGCGCCGGCCTTGTCGCCGGCGACGCGGGTGAACACCGCGACCTCTTCGGCGGACATGCCGTCCACCAGCGAGCGGCCCTTGCCGTCCGCGCCGGTCTCCAGGATCGGAATCCACTGGCCCTTGCCGGTGAATCCCTTGTCCGAGGGCGCTTTTCCGGTGCCGTCGATCTTGTCGGGATGATCGCCGGTGAGCTTGGCGACGTACAGCGTGCCCTGGGCGAGGATGCCCATGTTCGCCTTGCGAGCGGCCGCGGTGTTGCCGGGCTCGATCTTCCTGCTGGACACGAACTTGTACATGTACTCGAAGCGCTCGTCGTCGCCGGAGTAGGCCACCACGGTGCCGTCGGCGGTGACGTAGATGTTCGCGGCCTCGTGCTTGAACCGGCCCAGCGCCGAATGCTTGATCGGGGCGGCGGTGGGATCCCACGGATCGACCTCGACCACGTACCCGAAGCGGTGCGACTCGTTCGGCTCCTGCGTGACATCGAACCGCTTGTCGAAAAGCTCCCAGCGCCGGGGCATCTCGCCCTGGCCCGCGCCCGGGTGCCCGAGGCCGTAACGCTTGCCCATCGCCTGCATGGCCGGATCGGCCAGGACCCCGGCGAAGTACTGGTTGAAGTTCTCCTCACCGGAAAGCACGGTGCCCCAGGGGGTCACGCCGCCGGAGCAGTTGTTCAGCGTGCCGAGCACCTTGGTCCCGGTGGGGTCGGCGGCGGTCTTCAGGAACGCGCTGCCCGCGGCGGGGCCGGTGACGGTGAACTCGGTGGTGGCGGTGATGCGCCGGTTGTACTGGCCCATGACCGGGCTCAGCTTGCCGCCACCGTTCTCACCCTTGACCTCGACCACCGAGAGGCCGTGCGCGGCGAGCGCGATCTCGACCTGCTCTTTGGTGGGGTTGCCCGGGGTGTAGCCGGTGAACATGTAGGGCTCGGTGGTGTATTCGTGATTGACCACCAGCAGGAAGCTGCCGTCGCGGCCCTCGATGGGCAGCAGCGCGGCGAAGTCGTTGTTGAACCCGAACTGCTTGGCCTGCGCGGCCGCGGTCTGGTTCGCGAAGTCGAACGCCGGCGCGCCGGGCAGCACCGGATCGCCCCAGCGGATCACCACGCCCTGTTCGTAGCCCTCGGGGATCACCACCGCGTCCTGTTTGTTGGGCGCGATGGGGGTGAAGTCGGTGCCGATCCCGGTGCCCGGATTCGCTTCGGCCGCATCGGCCTCGTCGCCGCCGCAGGCCGCGAGCAGGCTGCCCGCGCCGACCGCGAGCACCGCCGCGGCACTGCCCCGGAACAGTCGCCGGCGCGAGATGTCCGCGACGATATCGCCGAAGTACGTGCCCTCGGAGGTGTTGGGCACCTCGTGGAAGCAGGCGTTCCCGCACTTGTACTGACAGGTTATGGAGGCGCGCGACGAGGCCCCGTCGTGCTGCACGAAAAGGGCGAGGGGTTTCAGGCTCACAACATGCTCCCGGTGTTGGACTGTCGCGCGCACGGTAACCAGGCCAGAAGAGCCGCAGGGGACGAGCAGGTGAACGGACGACCAATTAGGTTGCCCTTAGTTTGCCGACGGGATGCGGGGCCACCCTGTCAGGCGGCAGCCCCGGCCCCGGACGTGAATTACAGCACCTGGGAAAGGAACTGCCGCAGTCGCGGTGTGCTGGCGTCGTCGAAAAGCTCATCGGGCGAACCGGTCTCGACCACCAGACCGTGGTCCATGAACACCACGCGGTCCGAAACCGAACGGGCGAAGCCCATTTCGTGGGTGACCACGATCATCGACATGCCGCCCGCCGCCAAATCCGCCATGAGCGCGAGCACGCCCTTGACCAGCTCCGGATCCAGCGCGGAGGTGGCCTCGTCGAAGAACATCAGCTCGGGCTTCATGGCCAGCGCCCGCGCGATGGCCACCCGCTGCTGCTGGCCGCCGGACAGCTGCGCCGGGCGGACGTCGGCCTTGCCCTCGAGCCCGACGGCGGTCAGCTGCTCCAGGGCCAGCGCCCGGGCCTGCTCCTTGCCGAGCCCGCGCAGTTTGCGCGGGCCCAGCGCGATGTTCTCGGCCACGCTCAGATGCGGGAACAGATTGAAGTGCTGGAACACCATGCCGATGCGCTGGCGCAGCGCGTCCGGGCTCTCGGTCAGCACCGACTTGCCGTCCAGCAGAATGTCGCCCGCGTTCGGCTCGTGCAGCCGGTTCAGCACGCGCAGCAGGGTGGACTTGCCCGATCCGGACGGGCCGATCACGGTGGTGGTCTTGCCCGCGTCGACCTGGATGTCCACGCCGCGCAGAATCTGGTTGCCGCCCAGCGTCAATCGCAGGCCGGTCCCGGTGAGGGAGGCGCTCATGCTCCACGTCCTTCGGTGATCACGGCCTGTTCGACCGGCTCGGTCGGATCGACCCGGCGGCCGGTGCGCAGCCGCCGGTCGATGTAGTTCACCAGGTGCGTCAGCGGCACCGTCAGCACCAGGTACATCAGGCCCGCCGCCACCAGCGGCGAGAGATTTCCGGTCTGCGCGTTGAGATCGCGGCCCACGGCGAACAATTCGCGCTGGGTGGCGAGCAGGCCCAGGAAGTAGATCAGCGAGGAGTCCTTGATGAGCGCGATGAACTGGTTCATCAGCGCGGGCAGCACCCGGCGCACGCCCTGCGGGATCACCACCAGGCTCATGGCCTGGCGGTAGCCGAAGCCGATGGCGCGCGCGGCCTCGAGCTGGCCCGGCTCCACCGATTGGATGCCGGATCGGAAGATCTCGCCGATGTAGGCCGAGGACAGCAGCGCCAGCGCCACCACGCCCAGCCAGTACGGGTTGTTGCCGGTGATGCCCTTGACGACCGGGCCGACGCCCAGGCCGATGATCAGGATGATGACGACGGCGGGCAGCCCGCGGAAGACGTCGGTGTAGACGCGGGCGGGCCAGCGCAGCCAGCGGGTGCGCGAGATGCCGGCCACCGCCAGGAGCATGCCGATGACGGTGCCCAGGGCTCCGGAGACCAGCGCCAGGATCAGGGTGTTGGGCAGGCCGGTTTTGATCAGATCAGGGAACGCCTTGCGGTACAGCGACCAGTCGAAGAACGTGTCCTTCAGCTGCGCGAGCGTGGATTTCGGCTCCACCGGGACGTACTCGCCGGTGTCCCCGCGTTCGGCGGCGAGGGCGGCGAAGTCCGGAAGCTGCGGCGCGGCAACGGCCTTGGAGCCCGGCTTCCAGCCCGGCGGGATCTCGCGCGGCACCCAGTCCTGGTACAGCCGGGCGTAGGTGCCGTCGGCGATCACCGCGTCGAGACCGGCGTTGAGCGCGTCGGTGAGCGGTTTGTTGTCCTTGCGCACCGCCCAGGCGGTGAAGTTGTTGAGGCTGAAGGTGTTCTGCGCGATGACGGCCGGATCGCTCGGCTTGATCGCGCCGATGGCCTGCTGCGAGGGCGCGACCCAGGCATCGATCTGGCCGGTCTTCAGGTTCGCGTAGGCGGTGTTGTAGTCCGGGAACTTCACCGGGTCCAGGCCCAGCTCGTTGACGACGTACTCGTCCTGCACGGTGCCCTGCACCACGCCGATGCGGGTGTTCTTGTTCAGGTCCGAGAAGGCCTCGATGTCACCGCTTTTCGGCACGACCAGGGAGAAGTAGCCGAAGTCGTAGCCGTTGGTGAAGCCGACCAGCTCGCGGCGGGCGTCGGTGCTGGTGATGCTCGAGGAGGCGGCGTCGAAGCGGCCGTTGGCCACCTGGGCGAGCAGGCCGGAGAAGTCGGTGCCGGTGAATTCGACGGCCAGCCCGAGCTTGGCGCCCACGGCCTTCAGCAGCTCGTTGTCGAAACCGGTGAACACGCCCGCGGAGTTGACGCAGATGCTCGGCGGGGCGTCGGACAGGGTGCCGACGCTGAGCTTGCCGGGCGTGAGCAGGCCCAGCTTGCCGATGTCGATGCGGTCGAGCGGTTCGGTGGTGGCCGTCGTGAACCTGTCCGCGGACGGGGACTGCTGCCCCGAGGCCAGATTCGTCGGGGCGGCGCTGGCCGCGGACAGTCCGGGCGGGGAGCACAGATCACCGCCGCCGGGAGCCGCCGTGCCGGACCCCACACCGAGGGTCGCGACCCCCGTCAAAGTGACCAGCAACACTCCCGCGACCGCGGCCACGCGAGGTCGCCACGTGCGACTGCGTTCGCGAGAGGGACCGGTCGTGCGCAAGCAAACCATGGATAGCCACCCTAGCGGCGCACGGTCGCCGATCCAGAGTTGCAGTCAGCCGGAGTCCCGATGAATTTTCCGGGGGCACCGGGGTACGCGCGCGCGTGCACCCCGGTCCAGCAAATATCAGGCGATGCCGGTGACGGACTCCGGGTTGAACTCGTTGCGCCAGCGGACGGCCTCCTCGACGACGCTCAGGTCGTAGTCCGGGCCGCCGGTGCCGACGGTGAACAGGGTCGCGCCCGCGGCCACGAAATCGGCGGCCTTGTCCGCGCCGGGCCAGTCCACCGACTTCTCGATGCTGTTCACATCGGTGCCGACCTCGGCGCAATGCTCGGCCAGGATGCCGGACTTACGCTGCAGCACATCGAGTTCGGCGAAGCTGTGCCAGATGTGGGCGTACTGGGCGACCAGGCGCAGGGTCTTCTTCTCGCCGCCGCCGCCGATGAGAATCGGGATCTCGCGCACCGGTTGCGGATTCAGTTTGGCCAGGCGATCGGAGATGCGGGCCAGGTAGTCCTTGAGCAGGGCCAGACGACTGCCGGCGGTGCCGAAGTCGTAACCGTAGGCGTCGTAGTCCTTCTGGAACCAGCCCGCGCCGATGCCGAGCACCAGGCGGCCGTTGCTGATGTGGTCGACGGTGCGGGCCATATCGGCCAGCAGGTCGGGATTGCGGTAACCACCGCCGGTGACCAGGGCGCCCAGCTCCACGCGCTCGGTCTGCTCGGCGACCGCGGCGAGCATGGTCCAGCACTCGAAGTGCGCGCCCTCGGGATCGCCGTACAGGGGGTAGAAGTGGTCCCAGTTGAAGACGATGTCGACGCCGGCGTCCTCGGACCGCCGCACCGCGTCACGAATGAGCCCGTAATTGGGCGCGTGCTGCGGCTGCAATTGCACTCCGATACGAACCGGTCGGCTCATGAACACTCCTCGCTCGGGGATACGGAGCCCGAACCGGCCGGGCCATGTCCGGATCCGAGGCTACCTTGATATCGTGCCCGCACCCGGGCCTCGTGGCCCGGATCCACCCCTCTACTCGGATCGTCCGGCACGTTCCTGCCGGTGAAGGGATGTGCACCGTGGCAACGGTGACTTTCGATCAGGCCACTCGTTTATATCCGGGCGGCGACACACCGGCGGTCGACGCGTTGAACCTGGAGATCGCCGACGGCGAGTTCCTGGTGCTCGTCGGGCCCTCCGGCTGCGGCAAATCCACCTCGCTGCGCATGCTCGCGGGCCTCGAGGAGGTGAGCACCGGTCGCATTCTCATCGGCGATCGCGACGTCACCCACGCCGAGCCCAAGGAACGCGATATCGCCATGGTGTTCCAGAACTACGCGCTCTACCCGCACATGAGCGTGGCCGAGAACATGGGCTTCGCGCTGAAGATGGCCAAGGTATCCAAGGCCGAGCGCGCCGAGCGCGTGCTCGAGGCGGCCAAGCTGCTCGACCTCGAGCAGTACCTGGAGCGCAAGCCCAAGGCACTGTCGGGCGGTCAGCGCCAGCGCGTGGCCATGGGCCGGGCCATCGTGCGCCAGCCGCAGGTGTTCCTCATGGACGAGCCGCTGTCCAACCTGGACGCCAAGCTGCGCGTGCAGACCCGCACCCAGATCGCGCAGTTGCAGCGGCGCCTGGGCACCACCACCGTCTACGTCACCCACGACCAGGTCGAGGCCATGACCATGGGCGACCGCGTCGCGGTGCTCAAGGACGGGCTGCTGCAGCAGTGCGCCTCGCCGCGCGATCTGTACCGCAACCCCGCCAATCTCTTCGTGGCCGGGTTCATGGGATCGCCCGCGATGAACCTGTTTACGCTACCGGTCGAGCAGGGCGCGGTCGCGCTCGGCGGGTACCGGTTCGGCGTGCCGCGCTCGGTCGTCGAGGGCACCTCCGGGTCCGTCGTGGTCGGCATTCGCCCCGAGCACTTCGAACCCACCGGCAACGGCGGCGGCGTGGCGATGGAGGTGGACGTGGTCGAGGAGCTCGGCTCGGACGCCTACATCTACGGGCGCACGATCGGCGGCATCGGCGGCGGGGAAACCATTGTGGCGCGCGCGGATTGGCGTAACCCGCCGCCCAAGGGCGCGCAGCTGACGCTGAACGCGGGCGCCGAGCACATCTATTTCTTCAACCCCGAGACCGGGGCTCGGCTGAACTGAGCCCGGGTGTTCGAGCGAACCGGCGTCGTCCCTACTTCCGGGGACGGCGCCAGTTCTTGTTCACGCGCACGCGCAGATTGTCCAGCGGCACTTCGGTTCCCGACTCGGTGATCAGCGCGGCGCGCACCGGTTCACCCGTGGCGTCCTCGATCCGCTCCAGCGGGGGCGTGCCGTTCTGCAGGTACGTATCACCCCACTGCCAGAGCGCGACGACGGCGGGCAGCAGATCCGAACCCATTCGGGTCAGGACGTATTCGCTGCGCGTGCGTTTGCCCTCCTCCTGATACGGGCGCTTCTCCAGCAGCCCGGCCTCGACGAGTTTGCGCAGGGCCGTGGCCGCCGCGGCGTCGGTGATGCCGACGCGGCTCGCGAAACCGTCGAAGCGGCGGGTGCCGTAGTAGGCCTCGCGCAGGATCAGGATGGCCGAGCGGGTGCCGACGATGTCCATCGCCTTGGCGATGGAGCACCCGTCGGGCTGCCACGCGCTCAGATCGGCGAGCGGTCCTTCCAGTACGACAGACATGGCACACATCATACAACTCTGACTTGCCTTCACTATGGCCAGCTCGTAATCTGACTTTAGATCGATAGAGCCAGGTACCCCGCGAGGGGCTCGGAGAAGGACAGGCCATGAGAGACGCAGTCATCGTCGAAGCGGTACGCACCCCGATCGGCAAGGGCAAGCCCGACGGTCACCTGCACGGCGTGCATCCGGCCGACCTGTTCGCGCACAGCCTGCGCGAAGTGGTGCGGCGCAGCGAGATCGACCCCGCACTCATCGACGACGTCATCGGCGGCGTGGTGACCGCGGTCGGGGAGCAGGGCAGCAATCTCACCCGGCGGGCCGCGCTGGCCGCCGGATATCCCGAATCGGTGCCCGCGACCACCGTGGACCGGCAGTGCGGGTCCAGTCAGCAGGCCATCCACTTCGCCGCGCAGGGCGTCATCGCCGGGGCGTACGACATCGTGGTGGCCGGCGGCGTGGAATCCATGAGCCGGGTGCCCATGGGGGCCAACATGATCGGGGCCGAGGACGTGAGCGGGGCCGGGTTCGCCGAGCGCTATCCCGAGGGCCTGGTGCCGCAGGGGATCAGCGCCGAGCTCATCGCCGCGCGCTGGGGCCTGACCCGGGCGCAGCTGGACGAGTTCGCGCTCGCCAGCCACGAGAAGGCGGCGTACGCCACCAAGAACGGGCTGTTCGAGAGCCAGCTCGCGCCGCTGGCGGGGCTCGACGCCGACGAGGGCATTCGACTGGGCAGCACCCCGGACACCCTCGGGAAGCTGCGGCCCGCGTACTACAGCGCGGAGATGGCCGAGCGCTTCCCGCAGATCGGGTGGAACATCACCGCCGCCAACGCGAGCCAGATCAACGACGGCAGTTCCGCGGTGCTGATCATGACGAGCGAGCGCGCCGCGCAGCTCGGGCTGCGCCCGCTGGCCCGGGTGCACAGCTTCGCGGTGGCCGGCGACGACCCGCTGCTGATGCTCACCGCGGTGATCCCCGCGACCCGGAAGGTACTGCAGCGCAGCGGTTTGCAGCTGTCGGACATCGACCTGTTCGAGGTGAACGAGGCGTTCTCCTCGGTGGTGCTGGCCTGGGCGCGGGACACCGGCGCGGACCTGTCCAAGGTGAACGTCAACGGCGGCGCGATCGCCCTGGGCCATCCCCTGGGCGCGTCCGGCTCCCGCTTGGCCACGACCCTGGTGCACGCCCTGCACGAGCGCGGCGCGCGCTACGGGCTGCAAACCATGTGCGAGGCGGGCGGATTGGCGAACGCGACGATCTACGAACGCCTCTGAGTCCGGCTTCCGCCCGCCCCGTGTGCCGGGGCGGGCGGGCACCCGTGCCGGGGCGGCCGATCACCGGCACAGCCGGAACGGATTGCACATCGCCGATACCGATGAGATGCGCACAGGATCGCGGTGCGCGGCCATGCGGGCAGCACAGTCTTCCCGGGCTCTGGGCAGCCACGAATGGCAAGCGCCCGCTCACAGCGACACGGCGACGACGGCGGCCAGCAGCCCCAGCAGCAGCGCCTCCGCCATGAGCGGAAACGCCAGTAGCGCTGTCCGCCAGGCGGGCTGCCGCAACCGCACCGCCCGCAACACCCACAGCGGCACCACGAGCAGCGTGATCACGATCCCCGCCCACCCCACCGCGTACGCGTACGGCAGGTACCGGGTCTCCCCCGTCTCCCGCGCCAGCACTTCGTACTCCGGCACCAAAGCCACGGCCACCAGCCCGAATCCGACCGCCACCGCGTAGATCACCACCGCGACAACGACATCCGACCGGCGCACCGGCGGCCGCCAATAGTCCGCCATACCCGGGATTTCCCGCCCGGCCCACCCCCGAAACGCCCGTTTCGGCTCACCAGAGCCGACCGGTGGGTCTTCGGACGCGCACCGGTCGCCTATCAATCAGAATGCGGCCCAATCGATCAGCACCGTCTCAGGTCCACCGCGATGCAACTCGGCTGCCCTTTGCTTCAGCCCCGGTGACACCCGGCTCGGCCGGCCCTGACGGGTCGCGGCCGCCCGCGGCGATCTGCACTCGGGGCGGGTGCGTCCGCGATCGGCGCAGATATGGCCGGCTCGCAGCGACGGTCCACAATCAGCTGGACACGGAGGGTCCGGGTGGGACCACGGCCACCGTGATCCCACCCACGAGAACAGGACCTGGACGCGTGGCGATTCACTCGTCACCGCACCGGGTGAGACGCCCGACGCATTCGTGTTCGGAGTGGCGAATGCGCCGGGCGGGGTGGGTTTCAGCCGATGGCGCTGCCGACCAGGAAGTGGCCGATCGCGCCGGTTATCGCGATCACGGGGAGGGCGAGGGCGGGGTAGATCCAGGTTCGGCGGTTCGTCATGGCCGCCACCGCGATCAGGATCAGGGCGGCCACCAGTGCCAGGGAGAGGCCGCCGCCGCCTATCAGGAGGCCCCAGAGGCCCTGGGCGGGTGGGCGTTCCACGATGCACTCGACCGTGAAGTCGCGCTTCGCCGAGCAGCGGTTCTTGACCAGGTCGAAGAACTTGCCGAACAGGTCGTAGGACCACAGGGCCGCCACGACCAGGTTGACCAGGTAGATGCCGCCCGCCAGCAGCAGGTCCTTGCGGCCGCCGCGGGACTTCACCGGGGTCGCCGCCGGTTCCGCCGGATCACCACCACCTGCCGGATCGTGTGCACCGCCGGGGATTTCGTAGGACTGGGTGGCGCCGTCGTACGGGGAGAAGGCCGGATTCGCGCCGGTGTCGGAACCGCCGGGCCGTGCGTCATTGCGCGCAGCGGTGAACGCCGGACCGGAGAACGCCGGGGCGGCCCCGGTGTCCGGGGCAAAACCGCCACCCGGGCGGACATCGCCGCGCGCGCCCGGCACCGCCGGATTGGCGCCCGTTGACGGGCCGCCGGGCTGCGGCGGGATCGCCCGCCGCACAGTCGGCGACGAATCCGCCGGGCTCTGCGCGGGATTCGAGCCGCCCTGCGGCTTGGACAGCACCGGCCCGTCCGACGCCGCGCCCCGCGAATTCCACTGCTGACCGTCACCGGAACCCGGCCGTCCCGCCGGTCCCTGCGGCTGCCCGAACGAGCCGGGCCCCGGCGCACCCGGACCCTGAGGCTGCCCATGAACCGGCTGTCCGGGTCCGCCGTGCCCTTGCGACTGCGGACCACCGGGCCCCGGCTGCTGACCGGGACCACCGGGTCCCTGCGGCTGCCCGCCGGCCGGCCGCTGTGCGGAGCCTTGCCCCTGCGATTGCTGCCCGCCACCGGGTCCCTGACCTCGGGCCTGCGCTCCCGGGCCGTTCGGACCCGGAGGTTGCCCGGGCGCACCCGGACCCTGCGGCTGCCCGTGCCCCGGCTGTCCGGCCCCGCCGTGCCCTTGCGACTGCCGACCACCGGGCCCGGGCTGTCCGCCTGCGCCGTAACCCTGCGACTGCGGACCACCGGGCCCCGGCTGCTGACCCGGACCACCGGGCCCCTGCGGCTGACCGGACGCACCCGAATTGCGCTGCGCTCCGGGGCTACCCGGACCCGCCGGGTAGCCCGGCCCACGCCGCTGGCTCGGCTCACCCGAGTCGGGGTCGTAGCCCTGCCCGCCCGCACCACTCAGCGCCGGCAGATCGCCCGTGGACGGGTGGCCCGGGCGGGGTGGCATCGCCTGGCCCGGATTGCCGCCCCCGGGTGCGAATCCCTGGCCCGGTTGCGGCCCGGGAGCACCCGGTCCGCCCTGCCGGGGCAGTTCGCCCGTCCGGGGATGACCCGGGATCCGCTGGGGCCCACCCGAATTGGGTGGGTTACCCGGGCCACTCGGCCCGCTCATCGCCGGCAAATCGCCGGTTCGGGGGTGATCGGGGAAGCCTGGAAGCTGTTGGCCCGCAGCGCCCGGCGTCGGGTAGCCCGGGACCGGCAGATCGCCGGTGCGGGGGTGGCCGGAGGCTGGAGGCTGAGGCGCGGCGCCGGGGGCGAAGGGTCCCCCGGCGGGACCCGGGGGCGGGGGAAAGTTCGGGCCGCCCGGGGCGGAGGGCGTGGCGGGGAGGGGCGGGAGACCCGGTCCGCCCGGGTTGCCCTGCAGGGGTGAGAGGTTCGCACCGCCCGCGGCACCCGGCAGAGGGTGAAGGTTCGCACCACCCGCGGCACCCGGCAGAGGTGGGGGGTTCGAGCCGCCCGCAGGACCCGGCATGGGAGGGAGGTTCGGGGCGGGTGGGGGTGAGCCCGGGTGGGGGTGGGCGGGGAGCGAGCGCGGGTTGTCCGCCCCCGGCCGTCGCGGTTCGTTGGGCGGATACATGATTGGTGGGCTCCCCCGGTTGATCGTCGGTATTCCCGATTCTGACCGGATACGGGAACGACCGCTACCCCGGGACCCGCGGGGCGGATTCGGGGCGTTCGCGCTGAGTAGGCTGCGCGGTGATGAGCGACGAACTTGGTGGACCGGACTTCGATGCGGCGGTCGTGTACGCCATACCCATGCGGACGCGGTTCCGCGGCATCACCGTGCGCGAGGGGATGCTGATTCCCGGGCCGCTGGGGTGGGGCGAATTCTGCGCGTTTCCCGAGTACGACGACCGCGAGGCCGCGCACTGGCTGGCCACGGCGGTCGAGCAGGTGAGCGCGGGCTGGCCCGAACCGGTGCGGGATCGGGTGCCGGTCAACTGCATCGTGCCCGCGGTCGGGCCGGAGCGGGCGCGCGAGATCGTGGCCGCCTCCGGCTGCCGCACCGCCAAGGTGAAGGTCGCCGACCATCCCGGCTCCCTCGCCGAGGATCTGGACCGGGTCGCCGCGACGCGCGAGGCGCTCGGACCCGGCGGCGCGATCCGCGTCGACGCCAACGCCGTGTGGGACGTGGCGACCGCGATCGAGCACATCGCGCGAATCGACCGCGCGGCAGGCGGTCTGGAGTACGTCGAACAACCCTGCCGCACCATCTCCGAACTCGCCGAGGTCCGCCGCAAGGTCACGGTGCGCATCGCCGCCGACGAATCCATCCGCCGCGCCGAGGATCCGCTGCGCGTGGCGGTGGCCGGGGCCGCGGACGTCGCGGTGCTCAAATGCACGCCGCTGGGCGGGGTCCGACGCGCGCTGCGGGTGGCCGCGGCCGCGGGCCTGCCCTGCATCGTGTCCTCCGCGCTGGAGACCAGCGTCGGTCTCGCCGCCCAGATCCGGCTGGCCGCAACCCTTCCCGAACTCGACCTGGCCTGCGGTCTGGACACCCTGTCCCTGCTCACCGGCGACACCGTCACCGATTCCCTGCGCCCCGTCGACGGGTACCTCCCGGTCCCGCCCGCTCCACCGGCCCCCGACCCGGCGCTGGTGGACCGCTACCGCCATCCGGACCCCGAGCGCGAGCGCTGGTGGCGCCACCGCCTCGATCGCGTCAGCGCGCTGCTCCCCGACCGATAGCGCGAACGAACCCCACGCACGCGCAGCGCACACTCCGAGCCGGCGACATCGCCTCCACGCGCCGTCGATCACACCACTCCCTGAGCAGCACCGGACATTTCGCGGTCGCGCACGTGCAGGGTCGGTGCGCCCCGCCTTGATCGGCCCGGTTGCGAGCGGCCGGCCGGATCCCCGGCGACTAAGCGCCGATCCGCACGCCACAGTCGAACATGGTGCTGCGCATCAGGAGCGCCGCCTCGGGGCCGATCACGCCCGACAGGAGTTCCAGATAGCGATCGCAGAACTCGGGACCGTGGGGGGCCGAGGTGGCCGGGGCGGGATCGAGGTGGTGGGCGATTTCGTGCAGTATCACCAATTCCCGCAGCGCCCAGGCGGTTCCGCGCACGTGCAGGGGAACCGCCAGGACCGCGCTCCCGGCCTCGTAGTGCGCCGCTTTCGCACCCGCGCGAGACCGCACGGTGATCGGGTGGGCGGCGGGCTCCCATTGTGCCCGAACCCAATTCAGCGCCAGCACCCGATCCACGTAGGTCTGCACCGATTCCACCGACGCGAAGCGGCGCTCGATCGGCAGCGTCAACTGGGAGCCGACGACCTCGATGACGCGCGCCCCGAACTCGTCGGCGCGGTCGAACACCCCGCGCACCAGCATCTCCGCGTCATAGACGCGAGCGCGCTGGGCATCTCGCACGCTCACCGCCGCGCCACGGACCGGGAAGCCGGACCCACTCGCGGAATCGGCCGCCACGCCCGGCGGATCGTGCCCGCCCCACCCCGCTCGCCGAGCGGACCGCGGGCCGATCCGGCCGCGCCGCGAGTCACCACGACCGAGCCCGACTCGGCGCAGGCGGACACGACCTACTCCCCGCCGCGCGGCAACTGCCCACGGGGACCGTCCAATTCGGGGGAATTGCCGAGCCGGGCCGCCCGCCCGGCACGGTCACCGGCCCGGCGCGCGGCCGAGGAGTACCCCGCCGACGCCTGCGGACCCTGCCAGGTCCCGCGCGCCTCGGACGTACCGCGGTAGAAATCGGTGAGTTCTATCTCCTTGTTGCGCAGCGCCAATGCCGTACCGGTCGGCGCGGCACCGAGCGCCGCGGGACCGGAGTCGCCGCGCACGGCCTCGGCCTCCACCTCGGATTTGATCTCCGCCAGCCGCCGCCCGATCCGGGTGGCGAACGCCATCTGGAAGTTCAGCCGCGCGGTCACCGCCGCCACCGGGGCCTGGACCCGGCGCTGCACCTGCCTGCCCCAGCGCGTGGTCTCCACCACCACTTTCTCGGTGGTGGCGGTGCGATACGACCCGGACTTGATGTAGTGATCCGAGGCCCGCACCATCTGCACGAGCAGGCTGCCGTAGAGCGCGGCGCACGTGTCGATGTCGGTGTCGAAACCGTAGGCGTAGACCGTGGTCGAGGTGCGGGCAACATCGCAGCGCACATCGTTCGCGGCGGCGATCGCCACGAAAAGCTGGACGTAGGTCCGCAATCCCTTCTTGCCGGGCTCGCCGATCGGGATGACGCGCTGGGCCGGCGTCGGCCGCCGCTCGCGACTCGCCACGTGGGCGCGCGCCACCGTGAGATCGATCGCCGACCGCGTCGCAAGCTTCTGAGCTGCGGCTAGGAAGGCTTCGGCCTCGTGTTCGTTGTCGGTGGATTCGGCCTGCCGGAGCAGACCACCGATCCTGGTGAGTAACTTGTCCTGTGCAGACATCGACACTCAGCCTAGCTGGGCGGATGTCCGCGCCGCCGGGCGCGAACACCGAGGTAGTCCCGGCACACAGAACCTCCACCATGTATCTTCCCTTGTGCAACCGGCTGAGTGTGCTGCCGCTCACGTCTCGACCCTGGAGTATCCGCGATGGTTTTCAAGAAGGTGTCGTCCCTACGATCGTCGCTCGTGCCGCGTGCCGCGATGGTGGTCACCTCGGCAGCGCTGCTGACGGTGACCTTCGCCAGTGCGTGCTCCAGCGACAGTGGTAGCAACTCCACCTCGGAGAACCTCACCGGCCGCGGGCCGATCACCTACGTCGAGGGCAAGGACACCACCGAAACCGGTGCGGTCAAGCAGCTCATCGACCGCTGGAACGCCGCGCACCCGGACGAGAAGGTGACGTTCAAGGAGCAGTCGAACGACGCTTCCCAGCAGTACGACGACCTGGTCCAGCACATGAAGGCCAAGCAGTCGGACTACGACGTGGTCGCGCTCGACGTGCCGTGGACCGCCGAATTCGCCGCCAAGGGCTGGATCCAGCCGCTCAAGGACGGCTTCGGCATCGACACCTCCACGCTGCTCTCGCCGCCCGTCGCCTCGGCCACCTACAACGGCACGCTCTACGCCGCGCCCCGCAACACCAACGGCGGCCTGCTGTTCTACCGCAAGGACCTGGTCCCCGAGCCGCCCAAGACCTGGACCGATCTGGTGGCCAACTGCCCCAAGGCCACCGAGGCCGGAATCAGCTGCTACGCCGGGCAATTCGCGCCCTACGAGGGTCTGACCGTGAACACCGCCGAGGTCATCAACGCCTTCGGCGGCAGCTTCGTCGGCCCGGACGGCAAGTCCCCGACCGTGAACAGCCCGCAGGCCAAGGCCGGGCTGCAGGTGCTGGTCGACGCCTACAAGAACGGCGAGATCCCGAAGGAAGCCATTTCCTTCAAGGAGCCCGAGAGCCAGAACGCCTTCGTCAGCGGCAAGCTCCTGTTCATGCGCGGCTGGCCGTCCACCTTCGGTGACGCCGGCTCGGACGCCTCCGCGGTCAAGGACAAGTTCGGCGTCGCCCCGCTGCCCGGCAAGGACGGCGTCGGCGCCTCCACCCTCGGCGGGTACAACGCGGCCATCAGCTCGTTCTCCAAGAACAAGGCCACCGCGCTGGACTTCCTGCGCTTCCTGATCTCCGAGGACGCCCAGCACATCGTGGCCTCGGGCGCGCTGCCGTCCGTGCGCGCCTCGGTGTACGACGATCCGGCGCTCATCGCCAAGATGCCGTACCTGCCCGCGCTCAAGGAGTCCATCGCCTCGGCCGTGCCGCGTCCGGTGACCCCCTTCTACCCCGCGGTGTCCAAGGCCATCCAGGACAACGCCTATGCTGCCCTGACCGGCACGAAGTCCGTCGACGCCGCGATCGACGGGATGCAGAAGGGCATCGAGACCGCCGGTCGGTAATACCGGCACGAGCTGCCCCGACGAGTCAGTCGCGTAGGAGAAGAGAACAGGTGTCACGTCCTTCGGGAGCGACCGAAGTCGCGTCCCCCGACTCCACCAAGTCCGTGAAACCCGCACCGCCGCCGCAGAAGCGCCGATCCGGCCTCCCCGGATCGGCCAAGGCCTGGCTGTTCGTCAGCCCGGTGCTACTCGCCCTGGCCGTCGTGATCGGCTACCCGGTCGCCAACGCCCTGTGGATGTCCTTCCAGAAGGATCAGGGGCTGGACCCCGCGACCGGCATGTTCGTCGACGGCGGCTCCGCCGGATTCGACAACTACACGCACTGGCTGCTGCAGCAGTGCACCAACGGCCTCGGCGAGACCGTCAGCTGCCCCACCGGCAACCTCGGCTCGCAGTTCTGGACCGCGATCGGCATCACCCTGCTGTTCACCGTGGTGACGGTCGCGCTGGAAGCCACCATCGGCCTGGGCATGGCCGTCATCATGGGCAAGACCTTCAAGGGCCGCGCGCTGCTGCGCGCGGCGGTGCTGATTCCGTGGGCCATCCCCACCGCCGTCACCGCGCGGCTGTGGGAGTTCATGTTCCAGTACGACGGCGTGGTCAACCGGGTGCTCGGCACCCACATCCTGTGGACGGCCGATCCGTGGGCGGCGCGGTTCGCGGTCATCGCCGCGGACGTGTGGAAGACCACCCCGTTCATGGCGCTGCTGATTCTGGCCGGGCTGCAGGTCATTCCGAACGACGTGTACGAGGCGGCCCGGGTCGACGGCGCGTCGGCGTGGCAGCGCTTCGTGCACATCACGCTGCCGCTGCTCAAGCCCGCGCTGCTGGTGGCCGTGCTGTTCCGCACCATGGACGCGCTGCGTATGTACGACCTGCCCGCGATCCTGACCCAGGACAACCCGCACACCCGGACCATCTCCATGCTGGTGGTCGATCAGGTCCGCCAGGGCCCCAACAGCGCGTCGGCGCTGTCCGTGATCACCTTCTTCCTGATCTTCGCGGTCGCGTTCATGCTGGTCAAAGTGCTGGGCGCCAACGCGGTTCGCACTCAGGAAGAGCAGCGGAAGGCCCACTGATGAACGTGAGCATGTCGAAATCTCCCGCCGTGGACGAGGTGCAGGCCGCGACCGCTCCGAAAGCGCCCGCCCCGCAGGCGGTTCCGTGGACGAAACGCCTCGCCTCGGCTCGGGTGTACCTGGGCGCGCTGATCGTGCTGGTCTGGGGCCTGGGACCGTTCTACTGGATGGTCGTCACCGCGCTGCGCGACCCGGACTACACGTTCGACAACACCCCGTGGCCCACCCACGTGACCATGGAGAACTTCCGCAACGCCTTCGACACCAGTCGCGGCAACGACTTCGGGCGCGCGCTGGTGAACAGCGTCGCGATCGGCGCGGCGACCACGGTGGTCGCGCTGCTCATCGGCGTGATGGCGGCCTACGCGCTGGCCCGGCTGACCTTCAAGGGTCAGTACCTGGTCTCGGGCATCATCCTGAGCGCCTCCATGTTCCCCGCGGTGGTGCTGGTGACCCCGCTGTTCCAGCTGTTCACCGATATCGGCTGGATCGGCCACTACCAGGCCATGATCATCCCGAACATCTCGTTCGTGCTGCCGATGACGGTGTACATCCTGGCGTCGTTCTTCACCGAATTGCCCTGGGAACTGGAGGAAGCCGCGCGCATCGACGGCGCCTCGCGCTTCCAGGCCTTCCGGCTGATCATGCTGCCGCTGGCGGCGCCGGCCGTATTCACCACCGCCATCCTGGCTTTCATCGCCTCGGTCAACGAGTACCTGCTGGCGCGGCTGCTCTCGGTGGACTCCACCGAACCGGTGACCGTGGCCATCGCGCGCTTCTCAGGTAACAACCCGCAGGTGGAGCCGTACACCGCGATCATGGCGGCGGGCACCATCGTGACGATTCCGCTCGTGATCATGGTGCTGCTGTTCCAGCGCCGGATCATCTCGGGCCTCACCGCCGGCGGCGTCAAGAGCTGACAACGCCGGCACAGTCGAAACTGTGCTGAACACCAGGGGTTTCGGCGGTCTCGGACCGCCGGAACCCCTGTTTCGTTCCGGTTCCGGACAAGCGAACCGACCCCGCGCAATTGAACGGCGGGAAAGGATGCGTCCACTAGCATGGGTCGCGCCGCGCCCGCGGCCCGCGCAAGTACGCAAGCTTTGTCGAACGCTCCCAAAGGAGATGCTCGTGAGCTCGTCCCGCAAACGGCGCCGCCCGGAACCGGCACCGTACGCCAGCATGGCAGGCTGGAACGAGATCACGACCGAATTGCCCCGACAAACCGGGCACAGCAGGCCGCAGCGCCGGAGAAAGCCCCCCGCGGGACCGGGCGGGTCGGAACCGGGGCGGGCCCGGCGGCCGATGCGGACCCGAGCGCAACGCCTGCGCAGGCTCGCGCTGTCGCTGTTCCTCATCTTCTTCGCGCTGCCGTCGCTGGTGCTGACCCTCGCGTACTGGAGCGCGGAGATCCCCGACCCGGATTCGGTGCAGACCAACCAGATCGCCACCATCCTCACCTCCGACGGCCAGGGCGTCATCGCGAAGGTCGTTCCGCCGGAGGGCAATCGGATTCCGGTGCCGCTGCGGGACGTGCCCGAACCGGTCCGCCTGGCCGTGCTCTCGGCCGAGGACCGCAATTTCTACACCAATCCCGGCTACTCCACCTCGGCCTTCGTGCGCGCGGCGCGCGACAACTTCCTGGGCCGCGAAGACGCCGGCGGCGGCTCCACCATCACCCAGCAGTACGTGAAGAACGCCTTCCTGAGTTCGGAACGCACGCTGAGCCGCAAGATGCGCGAACTCATCATCTCCGCCAAGATGGCGCGCCAGTGGAGCAAGGACGACATCCTCGCCGCCTACCTCAACACCATCTATTACGGGCGCGGCGCGTACGGCATCTCCGCCGCCGCCAAGGCGTACTTCGGCAAGCCCGTCCCGGAACTGACCCTCGCCGAGGGCGCGGTACTCGCCGCCGTGGTGCGCGCCCCCTCCACACTCGACCCCGAAACCCATCTGGAGCCGCTGCGGGCACGCTGGGCCTACGTGCTGGACGGCATGATCGAGATGGGCAAGCTCACCCGGGACGAGCGGGCCGCCACCGTGTTTCCCGGCATCCTGCCGATCACCGAACTCGACGACAGCATCCCGCGCGGGCCCGAGGGCCTGATCCGCGCCCAGGTGCTGCGCGAGCTGCGCTCCTCCGGGGTCAGCGAGCAGGAGATCAATACCGGTGCGCTGCAGATCATCACCACCATCGACGCGCGGGCCCAGCAGTCGGCGCTGAACTCGGTGGGCAACATCATGGGCGGCCAGCCCGGTGAGCTGCGCACCGCGGTGGTGTCCGTCGATCCGCGCACGGGCGCGGTGCGCGCCTACTACGGCGGGCCGGACGGCATCGGCTTCGACTTCGCGCAGGCGCCCCTGCAAACCGGTTCGGCCTTCAAGACTTTCGCGGTGCTGGCCGCCCTGGAACAGGGCATCCCGCTGTCCTACCGGCTCGACAGCGCGCCGATCACCGTGAACGGGGAGAAGATCTCCAACGTGCAGGACGAGTCCTGCGGCACCTGCCCGCTGAGCGAGGCGTTCAAGCGTTCGCTCAACACCAGCTTCTACCGGCTCAGCCAGGCGCTGTTCGAAGGGCCCGAGGCCATCGCCAAGGCCGCGCACCAGGCCGGAATCCCGGAGCAGATCCCGGGCGTGGCCGGGCGCACCCTGACCGAGGACGGCGGGCCGCCGCTGCCCGCCATCGTGCTCGGCGCGTATTCGGTGCGGCCCATCGACATGGCCTCGGCGTACGGCACCCTGGCCGCCTCCGGGGCCTACCGCGCACCGTATTTCGTGCAGAAGGTGGTGACCGGCGACGGCCGGGTGCTGCTGGACCGCGACGCCGACCCGCAGCGCACCGAACAGCGCATCCAGACCACCATCGCCGACAGCGTCACCCAGGCCATGCTGCCCATCGCGGGCTACTCCAACGGACACGATCTGGCGGGCCGCCCGTCCGCGGCCAAAACCGGCACCACCCAGCTCGGTGAGACCGGATACAACAAGGACGCCTGGATGGTCGGGTTCACACCGTCGCTGTCCACCGCGGTGTGGGTGGGAACCGAACAGTCCCAGCCGATTCGCACCGCGCGCGGCAGCGCGATCTACGGATCCGGGTTGCCCGCCGATATCTGGAAGCAGACCATGGACGGCGCGCTGGACGGCGCGCCGGTGGAACAGTTCCCCAATCCGGTCCCGATCGCCGGCTCCGCACCGGCCGATCCGAACTACGACATCCTCAATCCGGGGCCGGGCCCGCAGCAGGAACCCGTGGTCATCATCCCGCCGGCGCCCGAACCCCGGCAGGTCGAGATCTTCCCGGGACTGTCCATCCCGGTTCCGGGTTAAGGTCGGCGCAGATGACTTCCCCATCGTTGTTGATCATGAATCATGACGACCGGACCCATCTGCCCCCGGCCGCGGATATTGTGGAATCGGCCACCGGTGCCATCGACTCCGGAGATCGGTGGCAGGATGCGGGTCAGGAGCAGGGTGGGGTCGGAGACAGCACGAGACTTAGGGGCGACGCCGGTGGATTTCAATGTCGTTGAACGCCACGAAACGCTGGTGGCCGGAACGGTGCTACGCAGCCCGGCGCTGGCGGTCGAAGGACCGCGCCGCGCCAAGGTCGAGGAGGCCTGGAAACAGAACCTCGCGCGCAGCCTGCCCGGTCCACCCGCGACCGCGTATGTCGATCACGCGCCCGAAATCGGTTCGTACCTGACCCATATCGTCGGCTACCGGTGCCGGACGCTGGACGACCTACAGCCCGGTGACGTGCTCGCGCGCATCCCCGCGGGCAAGTTCGCCCGTTTCAGCCGCAGCGGCGACAATCTGGGCGACGTCATCGCCGCCATCTGGCGCACGGTGTGGGACCTGGAAGCCTCGGGCACGCTGACCCGCGCGTACACCGGGGATTACGAACGGTATCCGGACTCCCGGACCGTAGAGGTTTTCGTCGCGCTCGACACCGGCGCGGAGGGGTAGGGGCCGTGGATTTCGAGATCATCACCATGGACGCGTTCCTGGTCGGCGGACTCACGATCCCCCTGGCCGGGCGCGAGGTCACGGCCCGGGACCTGGATCTGGTCAACTTCACCTGGGACCGCTATCTCGCCCGCGAGAAGAAGGTCGAACGCGTCGCGGCCTACATCGGCCAGAACGACCACGCCGTCGCCATTCTCGGGTACGAGGTGCCCGGCCTGGATCAGCTGGACACCGGCGACGTGGTCACCCGGATTCCCACCGGCCGCTACGCCAAGTTCGTGGTGTCGGACAAGCCCTACGATCTGCTGCGCACCGCGTGGGCCAAGGTCGCCAAGGCCGAGAGCGCGGGCACGATCACGCGCTCGCACCGCGCCGAGATCGAGCGCTACACCGGACCGACCTCGGTCGAGGTCTACATCTCCCTCGACTGACGTCGAGAGCACGGGCACGGCGGAACGGACGCCGGACCCCGGGCACCGAAAACCGAAGGCCGCCCCCGCGATCGGATCGCGGGGGCGGCTTCGTCGCCGGGGTCGCCACGGGCCCCCGACACGGCAAAACCCCGGCCGGGTATCCGGCCGGGGCTCCCTCACCTGTGTCGAGTTTCCTCGATGGGGCGACTACTCCGCGTCGATGATGAACGCCTCGAGCTGGGCGCGGGCGATGTCGTCCGCGATCTGCTTCGGCGGGGACTTCATCAGGTAGGCCGAGGCCGGGATGACCGGTCCGCCGATGCCGCGGTCCTTGGCGATCTTCGCCGCGCGCACCGCGTCGATGATGATGCCGGCCGAGTTCGGGGAGTCCCACACCTCGAGCTTGTACTCCAGGTTCAGCGGCACGTCGCCGAAGGCGCGACCCTCGAGGCGGACGTAGGCCCACTTGCGGTCGTCGAGCCACTCGACGTAGTCCGACGGGCCGATGTGCACGTTGCGGTCGTGCACCTTGCCGGCGAGGGGACCCTCGAGGTTGGAGGTCACGGCCTGGGTCTTGGAGACCTTCTTGGACTCCAGGCGATCACGCTCGAGCATGTTCTTGAAGTCCATGTTGCCGCCGACGTTCAGCTGGTAGGTGCGGTCCAGCGTGACACCGCGGTCCTCGAACAGCTTGGCCATGACGCGGTGCGTGATGGTCGCGCCGACCTGCGACTTGATGTCGTCGCCGACGATCGGCACACCGGCATCGGCGAACTTCTTGGCCCACACCGGATCCGAGGCGATGAACACCGGCAGCGCGTTGACGAAGGCCACACCCGCGTCGATCGCGCACTGCGCGTAGAACTTGTCGGCCTCCTCCGAGCCCACCGGCAGGTAGGACACGAGCACGTCGACCTTCGCGTCCTTCAGGACCTGGACGACGTCGACCGGCTCGGCGTCGGAGAGCTCGATGGTCTCCGCGTAGTACTTGCCGATGCCGTCCAGCGTCGGACCACGCAGCACGGAGATGCCCGACGGCGGCACATCGGAGATCTTGATGGTGTTGTTCTCGCTGGCGAAGATCGCGTCGGCCAGGTCGAAGCCGACCTTCTTGGCGTCCACGTCGAACGCGGCGACGAACTTGACGTCGCGGACGTGGTAGGGGCCGAACTTGACGTGCATGAGACCCGGCACTGTCGCGTCGGCGTCGGCGTCCCGGTAGTACTGCACGCCCTGGACCAGGGAAGAAGCGCAGTTTCCTACACCGACAATGGCCACCCGTACTTCGGTGTTGATGTCACTCATGGCCGCTATTTCCCTCTTTCTGTGGTGCCGCCTTCGTCGATTGCTCCGCAGCAATCAACTCGTTGAGCCAGCGCACTTCGCGCTCGCTTGATTCGAGACCGAGTTGATGGAGTTGGCGGGTGTAGCGATCCAGCTGCCCGCTGGCTCGTTTGATCGCCTCCCGCAAGCCCTCTCGGCGCTCCTCGACCTGCCTCCGCCGACCCTCCAGGATCCGCATCCGCGCTTCCGCGGGGGTGCGAGTGAAGAAGGCCAGATGAACGCCGAAGCCGTCGTCGGTGTAGTTCTGTGGTCCGGTATCGGCCAGCAGTTCGGCGAACCGCTCCCGCCCGAAATCAGTCAGTTGGTAAACCCGCCGCGCACGCCGCGTGGTCAACCCCGGTGGAATCTCTTCCGCGATGAGGCCGTCGGACTGCATGCGCCGCAGGGTCGGATAGAGCGACCCGTAGGAGAAGGCCCGGAAGGGGCCCAGCAGCCCGGTGAGCCGCTTGCGCAGCTCGTAACCGTGCATCGGAGATTCCAGGAGCAGCCCGAGGATTGCCAACTCGAGCACCGGGCCTCACCCCCTCCTGACTGTTGTCTACAGATCTAACCGATGGATGCAGTACGAAACTATATCGCGCCGATATATTTGCGGCTACACAACCGGCATGAACCCGGCACACGAGACACTCCTCACAAACCAAAAGGTCTTGTAGAAGACCTCGTGGTTCGCGGCCCGCCGGTTCTGGACTGACGGAACGGGGGAGCGAAGCGGAGGAGCGGAGGAGGGAAGAACCGGGTTACGGGGGCCGCGAACAGCCGGAGCGAAGCGGAGGCAGAAGATACAGCGTGCGAGCAGAGGACACCCGCAAGTACTCTGGGTCGCGTGCGAATACAGCGGCAGGTAGTGGACTATGCGCTCCGGCGCCGGTCGCTGCTGGCCGATGTCTATGCGGGGCGAGTAGCTGTATCCGAGGTATGCGACGCGAATCCCTATCTGCTGCGCGCGGCGAAGTTCCACGGGCGCGGGAGCGAGGTCACATGCCCTATCTGCCGAAAAGAACAGCTCACCCTCGTATCGTGGGTCTACGGTGACGGACTGGGTCAGGCTGCCGGGTCGGCACGTACGCCGGAGGAATTGATTCGGCTCGCCGAGTCTCGCGAAGAGTTCTCGGTGCACGTGGTCGAGGTATGCCGGACCTGCAGCTGGAACCATCTGGTGCAGTCCTACGTGGTGGGCCAGGCCCCGGCACCGACCGGGCGTCGCCGCCGCACCGGCACCCGCGCCGAGTGAAAGGCCACGTCGACTGCTGATCAGCGGGCAGATCTGCCCGCCGCGGTGGCACGTGACCGCATCGAGCTACAGGACCGTATCGAGTAGTTATTGGAGATCCAGGCTGTGAATTCGCCCTATGACGACGGACCGCACGGCGGCCGCCCCCAGCGTGGCGGTTCGCAACCGGGCCCCGGCGGGTATCCGCCGCCGCGACCGGCAGGTCCCCCGCCAGGGGCGCCACGACAGCAGCCCGGCGCCGGCCGCCCCGGGCCGGGGGGTCCGGGCGGACAGGGC
>NZ_JBEXUS010000064.1:0-45722 GCF_040614455.1 Nocardia sp. NPDC005978 | reverse complement strand
CGCGCAAGGCGACCGGGCCGTTCGTGCGTGAGCTACGTCAGGCGTTGTTGAGCTTGTTCAGCCGCTCGCACGAATCCAGGTACTCCTGGATCAGGCGCTGCACGACCTCGGTCGACCGCTCGACCTTGTTCATCTGGCCGACGACCTGGCCGACCGGGTTGAAGTTCACGTCCTTGGCGGCCTCGGGGTAGCGGTGGCCGCGCTTGACGCCGTCGAGGGCGACCATCATCTGCAGCGGCATGCCCAGCGGAGCCGGGGTGTCCTCGCGGTCCCACGCCTCGGTCCAGTCGTTCTTGAGCATGCGGCAGGGCTTGCCCGTCCAGGACCGCGAGCGCACGGTGTCCGAGCTGGTGGCGTCGATGTAGGTCTGCATCTGGGCGGGCGGCACGTTGGCCTCCTCCACGGTCAGCCACAGCGAGCCGGTCCACGCGCCCTGCGCGCCCATGGCCAGCGCGGCGGCGACCTGACGGCCGTTGCCGATGCCGCCCGCGGCCAGCGCGGGCATGTCGCCGATGGCGTCCACGACCTGCGGCCACAGCACCATCGAGGCGATCTCGCCGCAGTGGCCGCCGCCCTCGGTGCCCTGCATGACCACGAAGTCCAGGCCCGCGTTCTTGTGGTTCATGGCGTGCTTGACCGAGCCGCACAGCGCGCCGATCAGGCGGCCGGAATCCTGGATGGTCTTGATGACGTCATCGGGCGGGGTGCCCAGCGCGTTGGCGACCAGCTTGGCCTTGGGGTGCTTGAGAATGACCTCGATCTGCGGGGCGACCGTGGTGGCGGTCCAGCCCAGCAGCTGGTTGTGCCGCTCGCCCTCGGGCAGCTGCGGAACGTTGTGGTCCTCGAGGATCTTCTGCGCGAAATCGCGGTGGCCCTGCGGAACGAGCTTGGCGAGTTGGGCTTCCAACTCCTCGGGGGTCAGGTTCTCGACGCCCTTGCCCTCGTACTTCGACGGGATGACCAGGTCCACGCCGTAGACGCCCTGTACATGCTCATCGAGCCAGGCCAGTTCGACCTCGAGCTGCTCGGCGGTGAAACCGACCGCGCCGAGCACGCCGAGCCCGCCGGCATTGCTGACCGCGGCGGCCACATCGCGGCAATGGGTGAACGCGAAGATGGGGACATCGATGCCCAGGCGATCGCAGATCTCGGTACGCATGTGGTGGGGGCTCCTCTAACTTCCCGGCACTGGAATGTTCTGCCCATCACACTAGAACATGTTCTACATTCAGACCAGTCTCTCGATGACTACCCACCGGTACCTGTCAACAACATGTTCTAGTAACCGGATTCTGTTTTCAGCGATTCAGCAGCCCCGCGGCCACCAGATCGTCGAACAGGAGCTGGTCGACCGGGGGCACCCGGGGCCGGTCCGAGTAGTCGAACCAGTCGATCTCCTCGATCTCGCTGCTGACCGCGATCGTGCCCGTGTAGTCGGCCGTATAGCAGGCCATGCGGACCAGCGCGCCGGGGATCGGGGCTTCGTAGGTGCCAGCGTGCGCCACGGTTCCGGGCAGCACCTCGACGGTCAGCTCCTCGCGGATCTCCCGGACGAGGGTCTCCAGATCCGTCTCGGCCCCTTCCCTTTTCCCGCCGGGGATATAGAACTCGTCCTTCCCGGCGGGCCGCCCGCACAGAATTCGCCCGTCCCGGATCAACACCCAGGCCACGGTGTCGATCAGCCGCTGCTCTCGTTCGGTCCGCATCCCCGCACCCTATCGGCGCGCCGGGCGGGGCTACGACCGTGGCCGACCCGTCCGAGCGGAAGTCGGCGCAGCTCGACGGCGGCCAGAGTCCGAGGGCGGTGCCGGGCAGGGACTCGCGTGGGTGCGCACGTCGCCGACGCGGTTCGTGTACGCGGCGACGGATCTGCCTCGGCGATGGCTCTCGCGATCACGGCCGGGCGAAGGCGGGCGCCCTTTCGGGCCGGAGTCCGATGCCGCCGACATAGGCGGAGATTCCGGCCAGCACAGGGAACCGATCGATGATGCGCAGCGGGGTGGGTGCGCCGGTGAGGGTGCCGTCCAGGGCGGGTTCGAGCAGGAGTTCGTGTTCGTTCAGCTGGGATTTCTGGGTCATCGCTGTCGGAAAGTGGCGGCGGCGTTGCACTTTGGCCAGGTCGGCGGAGGTGAGACGGCCGGACAGCAGCGGGGCTGCCAGGATGCGGGCGGCGGCCACCGCGTCCTGGATGGCCAGGTTCACCCCGACCCCGCCGACCGGGGACATGGTGTGCGCGGCGTCGCCCAGGCAGAGCAGACCGGGGGCGTGCCAGGTCGGCAGCCGGCCCATGGTCACCTCGAGGAGTTTGACGTCGTCCCAGGAGCGCACGGCCGCCAGGGCCTCGGGGGTCCAGTCGAAGAGGTCCGCCAGTTCGTCGCGCAGCCACCGGATGTCGCGGGCGCGCAGCTTGGCGTCGGAGCCCTTCGGGATGAGGTAGGAGGTCTGGTAATAGTCGCCGCGATCCAGGGTCACCGCCGCGCGCCCGGCGTCGAAGCGCGCGAAAACCTGTGCTGTTCCGGCGGTGTCGGCGGCGGTGGGCACGCGCAGCCACCACACGTCCATGGGGACCTCGAACATGTCCTGCCGGAGTCCGGCGGCGGCGCGGGCGGCGGAATCGCGCCCGTCACAGGCCAGCACCAGCGCGGTGTCCAGGGTTTCGGTGCTGCCGTCGGGGTTTCGCAGGTGTGCGCCGGTGATGCGGCCGGATTCGACGCGCAGGCCGGTGAATTCGGTGGCCATGCGCAGGGTGAAGGTGGGTTCGGCCGATGCCGCCTCGGCGAGCAGGTCCAGGAAATCCCACTGCGGCACCATGGCTATGTAGCGATGACGGCCGGGCAGGCGGCGGAAATCCGCGACCACGAGGGTGTCGCCCGCGATGCGCATGCGCATCTGCTCGAGTTTGCGATGCGGGAGCCGGGCGAAGCGCTCCCCCAGTCCGAGCTCGTCCAGCAGTCGCAGGGTCGAGGGGTGCACGGTGTCGCCGCGGAAGTCGCGCAGGAAGTCCGCGTGCTTCTCCACGACGGTGACCCGCACCCCCGCCCGGGCGAGCAGCAGGCCCGCCATCATTCCCGCCGGACCGCCGCCGACCACGCAGACCTGTTCGTATGTCATTGCCCCGCCCCCTGTTTCGCGCAGTTGTCGTCGAACTCGCGTTGTCTACTACATCTAGTAGTACCTTACGGGCACAGGGCGTGACTGACCAGAGCCTGCACATCCGGTTCCCGTTCCGGGGATTCGGTCAGGGTGATGGTCACCGCCCGGCCGTCGCGGGAGGCGCCGGCGACGGTGACATAGCCGGCGATGCCGCCGGTGCGGCCGAAATACTGCGCGCCGCAGTCGAGTTCGGTGCCGCCTATGCCGAGGCCGTACCACATCGAGCCGCCCGGTTCCTGCGGCTCGCCCGCGAGCATCTGCTCCAGCTGCGCGGGAGCCACGACCTTCCCCGCCAGCAGATCGAGATAGAAGCGATTGAGATCGGCCCCGGTCGATACGAGCGCGCCGGCCGCCCACGGTACGGACGGCTCGGACCGGGTCACGTCGGTGCGCACCCCGTCGATGGTCGCGTAGCCGTGCGGGTGCGGGCCGCGGATGTCCAGCTCGCCCGGGTTCGGCAGGTAGGTGCCGGTCAACTGGGTCGGCACGGTGATGCGTCCGGTCAGCTCGTCGGTGTAGGCGCGGCCGGTGACCTTCTCGATCAGCATGGCGGCCACGGTGTAGTTGGTGTTCGTGTACTCGAACCGCGCGCCCGGGGCGAACCGCGCGGGATTGCGGAGCGCGATCCGGATCTCCTCCGCCGGGGTGAAGACGCGTCCCTCGACGCCGGCGCGGTATTCGTCGATCTCCGGCGCGTCCGCGAATTCCGGGAGGCCGCTGCGATGCTGGAGTATCTGCCGCACGGTGATGGCGTGGGCGTCGATGCCGTTGCCGGTCAGCAGGCCGGGCAGGTAGGTGTCGATCGGCTCGTCCAGTCGCACACGGCCCTCCGCGGCCAGTTGCAGGACGATCGCGGCCACGAAGGTTTTCGAGATGCTGCCGACCCGGACCTCCTGGTGCGGCGACAGCGGAATCGGCTCGCCGGTGGCGCGATCGGCGACCCCGGCGGTGAGGGTGAGGGTCTGGCCGTTCTCGGTGAGGGTGGCGATGGCGCCGGCGAGCCCGGTGCGCACGAGGGCGTCGATGTCGGCGCGGATCTGCTCGACGCGGCTCACCGCGACCACCGACGGGGTGGTGGTCAGGGCGGTGGGCGGACTGTCGGTGGCCACGGTCGAGCATCCCGCCACCAACGCCAGCACCGGAATCGCCCAGAGAGATCGCATGCTTCGACGGTAGGAAACCGGCGGCCTCGGCGGAATCCGGAGAACCCCTGATCCCTGCCCTGAGAGAGCCGCTGGATTTACCCCTCCCCGGGCGGATGCGCGGGTGCGCCGCCACCCCCGCGGGGATGACGGCGCACTACTGCTCGGTGTCGTGTCAGCCCTTCGCGGCGACCGTCGAAACCGGTTGTGCCGGAGCATCAGTGGGTCGCGGCAGCCGGGCCGCGAGACCGATCAGCCCCGCCGCCACCGCCGCGCCCGCGACGACGTACCAGCCGCGCTGGAAGGCCTGCAGTGTCGCGTCCGCGCCCTCGGGCGCGCCCACCACCGCGACGAAAACCGCGACGCCGATGGCCAATCCGATCTGGCGGGCCATGCTCAGGACGGCGGAACCGGTGGCGAAGCGCTGCGGCGGGAGCCCCGCGGTGCCCGCCGCGAAGCTGGTCGGGAGTGTGAGTCCGACCCCGACGCCGGTCAGCACCATGCCGCCGAGCAGTCCGCCCGCGAAGTTCGGTTCCAGCGTGACCGCCGCTGTCCACCACAGGATTCCGGCCGCGAACGTCACGCCGCCGGCGGCGATGACCGGGCCCGGGCCCCAGCGTGCGATGAGTCGCCCGGCCAGTATCGCCACCGGGGGCACCATGAGGGGGCCGGGCGCGATGGCGAGGCCGGACTGCAATGCCGACCAGCCCCAGACGTTCTGGGCCCACAGCACCGCCGAGAGCAGCATGCCCGCGAAGGCGACGTTGAACAGCAGTGAATTGCCGATCATGAGACCGAAGTTCGGCAGGCGCAGGAGCGCGGGATCGAGCACCGGGCTGTGATGCCGGCGCGAGGAGATCGCGAATGCGATCGCCAGCACGACCGCCGCCACGAACCCGCCGATCGTCGCCGGCGACGCCCAGCCCCAGTCCTCGCCCTTGACCAGCGCGAGAATCAGCGCGGCGACCGATCCGACCAGCGCGAGGGCGCCGAACCCGTCGGGGAGCCGGCCGCCCGTACCCGCGGGGTTGGGCAGCAGTCGCCATCCGACGATCAGCGCGGCGATGCCGATGGGCACGTTCACCAGGAACACCCAGCGCCACTGCACTTCGACCAGCAATCCACCCAGCACGGGTCCGAGCGCGGCGCCGAGGCCGCCGAAGGCCACCCACAGCCGGACCGCCGCGGCCCGGCGTTCGGGCGGGGTCGCGGCCAGGACGAGTCCGAGTGAGGCGGGGGTCAGCAGGGCGCCGCCCACCGCCTGGAGTACTCGAAAGCCCACGAGCGCACCGGTATTCCAGGCCACCGCGCACAGCGCCGAGCCGAGCACGAAGATGCCGAGCCCGAGCAGGAAGACGTTCTTGTTCCCGTTCCGGTCCCCCAGCCTGCCCGCGGGCACCAGCAGCGCGGCGAAGACGATGGCGTAGGCGTTCAGCACCCAGGACAGCCCGGAGATCTCCGCCCCGGCGAAGTCCACCGCGATCTCCGGCAATGCCACGTTGACGATGAACAGGTCCAGGCTCGACAGCAGCACGCCGATGGCCACGATGCCGAGCACGGTCCTGCCCTGCTTCGCCTGCCGATCCTGTTGTTCCACAGCGTTGTTCACGATCTCTCCCCATCGAGCAGACGGCCCGGCGGGCCAGTGAGTTGCATCATGCAACGAACCATAGGCCAGTGAGTTCTTTGAAGCAACCGACTATGCTGTTCCCATGCGCCGAACGAGCTTCGAGGACATGAACTGCTCCATCGCCCAATGCCTGGAGGTCGTGGGCGACTGGTGGACCCTGCTCATAGTCCGAGACGCCCTCTTCGGCGTGACCCGCTTCGACGACTTCCGCTCCCGCCTGGGCATAGCTCGCAACGTCCTGACCCAGCGCCTGGAACACCTGGTCGACCAGGGCGTCCTGACCCGCGAGCCCTACCAGGAGAACCCGCCCCGCCACGACTACAAACTGACGGAAAAGGGCCGCACCCTCTGGACGGTCGTCAACGCGATGCGCGAATGGGGCGACACCTGGTCGGCCCCCGACGGTCCCCCCGTCGAGGCGATCCACAAGACCTGCGGCCACAAGATGACGGTCACCCCCACCTGCTCCCACTGCGCGGCCCCCCTGACCCCCCGGGACATCCGCCCAACCCTCGGCCCCGGCGCCCGCACCCCGGACCTCCTCCCGAACCCCGCCCGCTAGCCCGGCTCCCGCCCGGGATCAGGCGCGAAAGCCGAAGCAGATGCGCTGAGGCACGGTGATGAATCCGCCGAGGTGCTCTCGGGTGATTGCGGCAACGTCGGCATGGTGCGGTTCCCAAGCGGCCCAGACGCTATCGGCCCATTCGTACAGCGACTCGGCGTGACCGATGACGAAGTTGACCATCAACCCGCGTTCGGCGACGTCGATGACCGTCATCGTGGGGACCGTGCGGGGACGGGTCAGCGGCGGTGAGGCGGGTCGGCCGAGTGCGTGCTGCGCCGAGAGCACTTCCGAGGCGGTGCGACCGTGTTCGATCGCCAGATAAAGCCCGGTCAGTGCGTGCACGAGGCGAGGGTTGTCGCCTTCCCGGCCGTGCTGGGCGATGTAGGTGTCGGTCGCCAGCTGCTGGAAGCGGTCCAGCGGGTGACGCTGCAGGCCGAATCCGCAGACTTCGGCGAAGACGGCAGCGCACGCGGGCGACGCGTCCACTCCGCGCGCGACGTCGCCGCGTTCCGCCGGCATCGCCAAACCGCAACCGGGACAGCACCTCCAGCCGATCATCTCGCTATCGGTACCGATCAGGGAAACTCGCGCAAGTGGAATTGGCCGCGGGCGTATCGTCCGGTCGGAGGTTGAACTCCGGAAGAGTTCGATCGGTGTGGTGACGCCGGCTGGTCACCAGGAGTCCGGTGGTGGCGTCAGTGCGTTCGTGACGGAAGTGTCGGGCCGGACCGCTCGTCGGACGCAGCGGCGGGTCGGTGGTTCGAGGTCGTCAACGGCGGTTCGGTTGGCGGCCGAACGTGGCCGTGGCGGTCAGTTCCTCCCACCGGGCGCGACTCGGGCCTTGGGACGGCGGCACGAAATCCGGGTGGTCCAGGAGCCAGAGCGCAACCCGGTGTGCGACATCCAGATTGGTCAGGAGACTGTCGGGGTGGTCGAGCAGGTGGCGGACCCGCAGCCGGGCGCGCAGGACGTGGGGATCGTCGAGCGCGCACCACGGCAGCGCGGCGAGTGGGGAGAACTCGGCGCGGGGGGATTCGGTCGGGGCGGGCGGGAGGGCCAGGTTGTTTTCGGTGGTCTTGTCGCCGCGCACCTGATGGTCGAACCAGGGGCCGAGGGTCTCGGTCATCCAGCGGTGGTGATCGAGGGTGAGTGTGCCGTCGGCGGCGTGGCCGGCGTGGGTGGCGATCCAGACCGCGGCTCGAAGCGCGAAGGGAATGCCCAGGCCGAGAGTGGGATTGGTGTGGATCGCGCTGTCGCCAACGAGGAGCAGGCCGGTGACGATCGGGCCGTGTTCGTCGACCAGGGCGGTGCGCCGGTTGTCCAGGCCCGCCATCACCAGTACGGGACTGATCGGATCGTGCGGGAGGGCGAGCCAGTCCGCACTGCCGGGGAAAGTGCGCGACAGGGACTCGAAGACCGCCGGGTCCCGCAGCGCCGCCCGGGTCGGATCCGTGGTCGAGACCACCAGGTGGGTTGCGAAAACCCCGTTGTCACTGGGGAATACGCCGCCCAGAGCGAAGGGTGTGGCTCCGCCGGTGGCTGTGGAGGATGGTCTGCGCGGCGCGCCGGGACGGAGCCGGTGCCAGCGGCAGAAGTAGGCGATGCGGGTGGGGTGGCTGTCGATGACTGCGGGGCGGGTGCCCGCGGCGGTCAGCCAGCGCGGAACCGGGGAACGCCGGCCCGCCGCGTCGATCACGAGATCGGCGGCGAGTTCACCGGAACCGCGGCGCACGCCGGTGACCCGGGGCACCGGACCGGAATACTCGAGCGTGAGACCGGTCGCCGGATCACCCTGTGCCATCGTGATTTCCGGCTGATCCCGGACCGCGCTCGCCAGCGCGCGCTCCACCACGATGCGCCGCGCCCGCAGGGTGACCAGCTCCGAATCGCCCGGTTGCGGCGGCACCGCGGCGAGCTGCTCGAAGTCGTTCCATTCCTCGGCCCCCAGGGCGAGCATGGTCGCGTACACATCGGGCGCTTCGGCCCGCAGCAGGGCGCGCACGGGCGCGTGCAGGTTGTGCGGTTGTACGGCCTGCGGCACGCCAGGCCGATGCCACTCCAGGAAGTCCGCTTCCAGATCGGCGCCGGCGCTTCGGCTTTCCCGTTCCAGCACCGTCACCGGGTGCCCGCGCCGCGCCAGGAAGAGCGCGGTCGCGAGCCCCGCGATACCGCCCCCGATGACAACGATTCCACCCACCATGCCCCCCTCGGGCGCGACGCTACCCGAGCAGGGTTAACACCCCGCGACTTGCATTCGTCGCGATCGGAACGCACCGCGGCTTCGGCACGCCCGGTCGGTCATTCGGCGCGCACGGTCAGCGCCGCAACACCCGTGGCGCGGGCGACCCGCGCCGCTTCGCGCTTCAACTCGCGCGCGGACGGTGCGGCGCCGTCGAACATGCTCACGACCACATCCCCCTCGGCGACGGCCCACGTACCGGCGATGCGCCCATCCACCAGCACCAGCGGCGAAATCCAGCCCGCGGCCCGGCTGACCTTCGCGCGATGTTCGGCCGGAAGCAGCGCGGTGTCGTTGGTCCCCGGACCCAGCACATATTGGTCGAACGACCCGAGCAACCGGACCGATGCCTCCGGCTCGATCGCGACCAACTCGTCGACATGCTCGGTGCGCAGATACCTGCGCCGCCCCTCCACCTCGACTTCGGTGAGCTCGTCACCCAGCTCGGCGAACCAGCGCCGAAGCACCGGCTTGCGGATGCTGCCCCGGCTCAGCCAGGCATCGAACGCTCCGGGCGTCGCGGGACCATAAGCGCCCAGGTACGTCCGGATCACCTCGGGCGCGGCCACATCCGGATCGGGGATGCCCTTCCACCCCGAAATCAGCCGCGCCGGATGGGTGAAGGTCACGGTGGTGCCGTCCACGGGCCCGTGGCACAGCGCCCCCTGCCAGGCGAGTGGTTTGAGTAGAGCGCCCCACCCCGAACGCAAGTGGTCCTCGAGCGGCTGGAAACGGCGTTCGGCGACAATGGACGACACCAACTCCTCACGCGTGAGGACCGCATCCCCGAGGATCTCCCCGACCGCGACCACGAGGGCGGCCACGTCGTCCGGTGTCGCACCGAAGGTCTTGACCCAGGACCCCTTCTCCCAGGTGCGAGCCGACGCCATCAGCGACAGCGCCCCCGCCGCGAAATCCGGTGTCAGCGCATGCAATGTCCCACGCATCGCCCAGGTCTTGACCAGCGACCCCGCCCGCAGTCCGGCCCCGACCCCGCCCGGCTCCCCCGCGCTACCGCGCAGCGCCACGGCCATTTCCGCCGCGGACGCCACCTGCGCCTGCACGCCACCGAGCCGCTCGGCGACCGCGACGGCATCGACCGCTGCGTCCGCACCGATGAACTGCCGCCGCATCCGCCACGCGAATACCTGTCCCCGGGTCACCGCGACCACGCTCAACCACCTTCCACCCGACTCATGACCCGCACCACGCTACGAGCAATCACCGACTTCCCGCGCCGGACACCCGGTTCGAACCGCATCCTCCACCGTCGTCCGCGTCGATGGTGGGTGCCCGCTTCGGCACCCAGCACACCCGACCCGACCGGAATCCAGCTACGCGGCCGAATTGGAAAAGCTCGGAAACCACTGTCGTGCAGTGGTTTCCGAGCTGGATGAAAAGCGCCGGTTGATCAGCCCGGCCGGACGCTGCGAGAGCGCGCCTACACAACGCCCGCCTGCGTCGGCCGAGATCGCGGCCCAGGGCGAGTCGCGCTCAGAGCCTTTCGATGATGGTGGCGTTGGCCAGCCCGCCCGCCTCGCACATCGTCATGAGCCCGTAGCGCCCACCGGTCTGCTCCAGGTGATTCAGCATGGTCGCGAGAATCCGGGTGCCCGAAGCTCCCAGCGGATGCCCCAGCGCGATGGCCCCGCCGCGCGGATTGAGCTTGGCCGGATCCGCGCCGAGCTCGTGCGCCCAGACCAGCGGCACGGGCGCGAACGCCTCGTTCACCTCGTACACGTCGATATCGTCGATCGTGAGCCCCGTGCGGGCCAGCACCTTGCGGGTGGCGGGAATAACCGCCGTCAGCATGAGCAGCGGATCATCGCCCACCACGGAGAAGGAATGGAACCGGGCGCGCGGGCGCAGGCGGAGCTCGGTCGCCTTCTGCTCGCTCATGATCAGCGCGGCGGACGCGCCGTCGCTGAGCGGGGACGAGTTGCCCGGGGTGATCGACCATTCGATCTCGGGGAACCGGGCCTTGAACTCCGCGTCCGCGAACGCCGGCTTCAATCCGGCCAGCCCCTCCGCCGAGGTGCTCGGGCGGATCGTCTCGTCGGCGGAAATCGTTCCGGCGGAGACGATCTCGTGGTCGAACCCGCCCGCCGCCGCGGTGGCCGCCGCGAGCCGGTGTGAGCGCGCGGCGAATTCGTCGAGCACGCCCCGGTCGAACTTCCAGCGCGCGGCGATCACCTCGGCCGCGATCCCCTGCTGGATCAGACCGTTCGGGTACCGCTGCGCGAGCGGACCGCGATTCGCGTCCGCCCCCTGGGCATTGGAGAACATGGGTACCCGCGACATGGATTCCACGCCGCAGGCGACGGCCACGTCGTACGCCCCGGCGAGCACGCCCTGGGCGGCGAAGTGCGCGGCCTGCTGGCTCGAGCCACACTGCCGGTCGACTGTGGTGGCCGGCACAGATTCCGGGAATCCGGCCGCCAGCGCCGCCGTGCGCGAGATGTTGAACGCCTGCTCGCCACTCTGGGTGACGCAACCACCGATCACATCATCGATAATCGCCGGATCGATCCCGGTACGCGCGACGAGCGCTTCCAGCACCCCGGACAGCAGTGTCGCCGGGTGCACTTCCGACAGTCCACCACCGGCTTTCCCCTTTCCGGTCGGGGTCCGGACCACGTCGACGATGACGGCGGAAGTCATGGCTACTCCTAGCGCTCTACTGCTCAACCAGATGTGAATTGTGGTTAACATAAGCACTGTACCCCACGTGCGGCGCGCGGTCAGCAGCCGTCTTTCGCACGCCGGAAGTTCTCAGGAAAAGGTTGCTAGCCTTTTGCCATGACTTCGAGCCGCGGCGAAGCTCTCGCACCCTTCTGGAATCTGGAGATGCGCCTGTCCGCCGTGCTGTCCGCGCTGGCCGGTTTCATCGGCGCGGCGGCGTACATGCACTCGGCCGGATATTTCGTCACGTTCATGACCGGCAACACCGAACGCGCCATTCTCGGCTTCTTTTCCGGTGACGCCACCCTGGCCGTCGGCGCCGCACTGCTCATCGCCTGCTTCGTCACCGGCGTGTTCGTGGCCTCGCTGTTCCGTCGGCACGTCTGGGAGAACCACCCGCACGGCGCGACCGTGCTGGCTACCGCCGCGCTATTGGTGGCCGCGGTCAGTGAGCATTTCATCGGCGAACGCAGCATCGGCCTGACTCCGATTCTGATCGTGGCCTTCGCGATGGGTGCGCTGAACACCTCGTTCGTGAAGAACGGCGAGGTCTCCATTCCGGTCAGTTACGTGACCGGCACGCTGGTGAAACTCGCGCAGGGCGTGGAACGGCACCTGGCCGGGGACGGCGGCCCGCGCGAGTGGCTCGGCTACGCCGTGCAATACGGCTCGTTCGCGCTCGGCGCGCTCATCGGCGGCCTGATCAGCGTGCCCGTGCAGGGCGAATACATGCTCGATACCGCCGTTGCCGGTTCGGCATTGGTGGCCGCCTATACCTGGCGCGCCGATATCCGCTGGGTCAAGCGCGAACTCAAACGGCACGCGGAAGTGGATTGACCCAAGTCACAACCGTGCACCACACCGCGCTAATTCACCGCAAATAGGATGAACTGGGCATATTGTCCCGAATATGACAACCAGCAAAGAGGAAGTTATTGAAGGGCCGGTCCACGCGCTGGCCCGGGGCGCCTGGCAGTCGATCCTGGTCACCGGCATCCTCTCGGTGGCGCTGGGAATTCTGATCCTTGCCTGGCCGGGCAAGACGCTGCTCATCGCGGGCGTGCTGTTCGGCATCTACCTGATCCTGTCCGGCGTCTTCCAGCTGATCGCGGCCTTCGGTCTGCACCTCAGCGCCGGCATGAGAATCCTGTCCTTCATCAGCGCGATCCTGTCGCTGATCCTGGGCTTCCTGTGCTTCCACGACTGGACCGAACGCGGCGAGGCCACCGCGGTCCTGCTGCTGGCCATCTGGATCGGCATCAGCTGGATCTTCCGCGGCGTCAGCTCGCTGATCACCGGCATCTCCGGTGACGGCATGCCGGGCCGCGGCTGGACGATCTTCTTCGGCATCGTGCTGGTCATCGGTGGCGGCTGGCTGATCGCGGCGCCGTTCACCTCGCTGCTGACCCTGACCCTGGTGGTGGGCTGGTGGCTGATCTTCATCGGCATCATGGAGATCATCAGCTCGTTCCAGGTCCGCAAGGCGGCCAAGGATGTTCCGGCCGCGGTCTGATCCCAGCGCGACACGGTCCGGCGGCCGTCCCGAACAGGGACGGCCGCCGGATTCGTTTCACCGCATTCGCTTGGGCCGCTTGTCCATCAGCCGCAGGATCAGCGGCGTGAAGATCAACTGCATGGCCAGGTCCATCTTCCCGCCCGGCACCACGATGCTGTTGGGCCGGGACATGAACGAATCGTGCAGCATCGACAGCAGATACGGGAAGTCGATCACCTTCGGATCGGCGAAGCGGATCACCACGAAACTCTCGTCCGCGGTCGGAATCGTGCGCGCGGTAAAAGGATTCGAGGTATCCACCGTCGGCACCCGCTGAAAATTCACATACGTCCGCGAGAACTGCGGGCAGATGTGCTTCACGTAGTCGGGCATGCGCCGCAGGATCGTATCGATGATGGCCTCGCTCGAGTACCCGCGTTCGTTCTTGTCGCGGTGCACCTTCTGAATCCACTCCAGATTCACGATCGGCACCACCCCGACCAGCAGATCCGTGTAGTTGCCCACGTCGATGCCGTCGGTCACCGCCGCCCCGTGCAAACCCTCGTAGAACAGCAGATCACTGCCCGGCGAGAGTTCCTCCCAGGGCGTGAACGTGCCCGCCGGCTGCCCGAACGGCTTTGCCTCGCGGTCGTTGTGCAGATACCGCCGCACATTCCCGACCCCGGTCTCGCCGTAGTCGCGGAACAGCATCTCGAGCTCCCCCAGCAGATTCGCCTCCGGCCCGAAATGCGAGAACGTCAGATTGCGACTGGCTTCGGCCTCGGCCATGGCCAGCTGCATCTCGTTGCGGTTGAAGCGGTGGAACGAGTCTCCCTCCACGATGGCCGCGTTGATTCCCTCGCGCCGGAATATCTCCTGGAAGGTCCGCGTGACGCTGGTCGTTCCCGCACCGGACGACCCGGTGATCGCGACCACCGGATGTTTGACCGACATGGCACCTCCTCGATTGCCGGACAACTGATTTCGCGACGCCTCAGCGCCCGGCCGACCGGAACAGCGACCGCGACCCGAACAGCGAGGCGTCGAAGCTCGGCCCGCCGTCGGGTTCGGCGTGATAGCGCACGATCCGCTCGACCTCGTTGCGCGAGCCGAAGATGAACGGCACCCGTTCGTGCAGCTCCCCCGGCTTCACGTCCAGCACCCGTTCGTGCCCGGTGGTCGCCGCCCCGCCCGCCTGTTCGACGATGAACGCGATCGGATTGGCCCCGTACAACAGCGACACCCGCCCCGGACGATCCGGATGGCGGGTGTCGCGCGGGTACAGATACATGCCCCCGCGGGTCAGAATGTGGAAGGTGTCCGCGACCAGCGAGGCCACCCACCGCATGTTGAAATCGCGTCCGCGCGGTCCGTCCTGCCCCTGTAGGCATTCGTGCACGTACCGCCGCACCGGTCGCTGCCAGAACCGCTCGTTGGCCGCGTTGATCGCGAAACCCGAAGTGTCCTCGGGTATTCGCATGCCCGGATGGGTGAGCACGAACGCCCCGACCTCACGATCGAGGGTGAATCCGTCCACCCCGTTCCCGGTGGTGAGCACCAGCATCGTCGCCGGCCCGTAGAGCGTGAATCCCGCGCAGACCTGCTGCACCCCCGGTTGCAGGAAGTCCTCGCCGGTGGCCGCACGTCCGTCCTCCGGCGCGCGCAGCACGCTGAAAATCGTTCCGACGGGCAGGTTCACGTCGATGTTGCTCGATCCATCGAGCGGATCGAAGGCCAGCAGATACTTCCCCCGCCGATACTCGGTCGGCACCGCGTGGAACCCGCTCATCTGCTCGGAGACCAGCGCCGACAGCGGCCCGGTCCACTGACTCTCTCCCACCATGATGTCGTGCGCAATCGCGTCGAGCTGGCGATGCACCGCGCGCGGCGCCTTGTCCGCGCCCGTGCCGCCCAGCGACCCCACGATGGCGCCCCTGGTCACCTGGTTGGCGATCATCTTGGTCGCGGTGGCCAGCACGTTCACCAGCGCCGAGAATTCCCCGGACGATCCGGGATGGCGATGCTCGGACTCGATGGTGTACCGGGTGAGAGTCTTCAATCCTTCGGGCATACGCCTGCTCATTTCCTCACTGGGGGGCGCCCTCCGATACGGAGGTTTCCGTGAACACGCTGCTGCCGTAGACGTCGTTGTCGGTCAGCGTGATCAGGTCGGTGCGGCTCAGCGGCCGGTGCAGCTCCACCAGGCGTTTGGCCTGGCGCAGCCGGCAGCGGTCGATGGCATTGCGCACGCTGCGGGCGTTGGCGAAGCGCGGGCGGGTCATGCGCAGTTCGAGATAGCGCGAGAACGCCTCCACCCCGGCGTCGTCGAGGCTGAAATTCTCCTGCGTCACCATGAGCTGGGCGATGCGCAGGAGCTCGTCGTGGGTGTAGTCGGGGAACTCGATGTGGTGGGCCACCCGCGAGGACAGGCCGGGGTTGGCGGAGAAGAAGACCTCCATGCGATCCGGGTAGCCGGCGAAGATCACCACGAGGCTGGTGCGCTCGTTCTCCATCTCCTGCAGCAGGATTTCGATGACCTCCTGCCCGTAATCGCGTTCGTTCTCCGGCCGGAACAGGTAGTACGCCTCGTCGATGAACAGCACGCCCCCGGCGGCCTTGGCCAGGGCCTCCTTGGTCTTGGGCGCGGTGTGACCGATGAACTGGCCGACCAGGTCGTCGCGGGTAACGGTGTGCACCTTGGGTTTACGGATGTAGCCCAGGGCGTGCAGCATCTGAGCCATGCGCAGCGCCACCGTGGTCTTGCCCGTGCCCGGCCCGCCGGTGAAGCTCATGTGCATGGTCGGGCGGGTGGCCTGCAGGCCGAAGCGCTGACGGGCGCGGTCGATCAGCAGCAGCGCCGCGATCTCCCGCACCCGGCGCTTGACGTTGGCCAGGCCGATCAGTTCGGCGTCGAGCCTGGTCAGGGTGTCCTCGACGTCCTTGCCCGCCATATCGGCGGACAGATCGAGCAGGGCGTCCTCGGCGAGCGGGTGGTCGGCCGCCGTGTCCTCGGGTCGGGGGCCGTCGGCGGCCGCACCGCGCACCGGCGCGGGGCTCGTGGCCCCGGGCCGATGCATCTGAAACCCGTTCGCCGCGGGCCCGGCCGCAGGTTGCCGGGCGCTCGGTGCCACGGGATACTCCTTGCTCACTTCGAACCTCTCGCTCGGAAAACGGTTCAGCCGCTGTAGCGTTCGCCGGGCCTGTCGTCCAGCGCGTACGCGTGGTAGCTGTACCGCTGGCGCCGGTCGCTGGCGTCGGTGCGATCGAGCCGGAAGCCGGGTTCGTGGGCCGGGCGCTGCACCAGGAAGCTCAGTGCGGTGGTCTGGCGGCCGTACGTGGCGTCATAGGCGGTGACGCGAATGTAGTGCCGCGGGAACGTGGCTCGGCAGGTATTGATCTCGGCGAGTACGCCGTCGGGCTCGTCGAGATCGAACAGCGGCAGACCCCACATCTCCCAGTACACATTGCGCGGGTGCGGATCGTCGGTGTATTCGATGGAGACCGGCCAATTGTTGAGCAGGGCGTAGCGCACCTGCGCGGCGATCTCGGCGTCGGTGAAGTCGGGCAGGTGAGAAAACGTGCCGTGACGCAGTTGCATTGCGGTTCCTCGTCTTTCGGCGTCAGCGTGAGCTGGTGGGTACGGCGTCGGGGGCATCGGTGGAGGTGTACTCGAAGGTCACGTCACCCCAGACCTGCAGCGCCGCCTCGAGCGGCTTGCAGGTCTCGGCGGCCCGGCGCAGCGCTTCGGGGCCCTCTTTCAGCAGATCGCGGCCCTCGTTGCGGAGCTTCACGACCGCTTCCAGCGCAACGCGATTGGCTTCCGCGCCCGCCGCGATGCCCATCGGGTGGCCGATGGTGCCGCCGCCGAACTGCAGCACCACGTCGTCACCGAACAGGTCCAGCAGTTGATGCATCTGCCCGGCGTGGATGCCGCCCGAGGCCACCGGCATGACGCCCGGCAGGCTGGCCCAGTCCTGGTCGAAGAAGATGCCGTTGCGCGGATTCGCGGGAACGTGGTTGTCGCGCAACGTGTCGTAGAAGCCCTTGACCGTGTACGGGTCGCCCTCGAGCTTGCCGATGACGGTGCCGGCGTGCACGTGATCGACCCCGATGAGCCGGCACCACTTGGCCAGCACCCGGAAACTCACGCCGTGCGTCTTCTGCCGGGTGAAGGTGGAGTGCCCGGCCCGGTGCAGATGCAGCAGCATGCCGTTGCGCCGCGCCCACTTGGACATGGACTGCATGGCCGTGTAGCCGACCGTCAGATCCATCATGATGATCATGCTGCCGATGGACTTGGCAAACTCCGCGCGTTCGTACATGTCCTCCATGTCGGCCGCGGTGACATTCATGTAATGGCCTTTGAGCTCGCCCGTTTCGGCGGTCGCGCGATTGACGCCCTCCATGGCGAACAGGAAGCGATCGCGCCAGCGCATGAACGGCTGCGAGTTGATGTTCTCGTCGTCCTTGGTGAAATCGAGCCCGCCCTTGCAGGCTTCGTACACCACGCGACCGTAGTTTCGCGCGGAAAGACCCAATTTCGGTTTCACCGTCGCGCCGAGCAGTGGCCGGCCGTACTTATTCAGATACTCGCGCTCCATGACGATTCCGTGCGGAGCGCCCTGAAAGGTCTTGACATACGCCACCGGAATACGCATATCTTCGAGCCGCAGGGCCTGCAGCGGTTTGAATCCGAAGACATTGCCGATCACCGACGAGGTGAGATTGGTGATCGAACCCTCTTCGAAGAGATCCAGATCGTAGGCGACGTAGCCGAAGTACTCCCCCGGCCGGCCCGGCACGTCCTCCACCCGGTAGCACTTGGCCTGGTAGCGGTCGTGCGCGGTGAGCCGGTCGGTCCACACCACGGTCCAGGTGGCCGTGGAGGATTCGCCCGCGACGGCCGCGCACGCCTCGATCGGATCCACCCCGGGCTGCGGGGTGACCCGGAAGACCGCGAGGATGTCGGTATCCTTGGGCTGATAGTCCGGTGCGTAATAACCCATGGACGCATAGGTGTTCACACCCGGATCCCAGCGACCGCGTTCACCGTTCTGATCGTCAGTTCCGGCCATCGTTTCCTCCTGCGAACGGTGCTGGGGCGCTTCCGATTCCAAGGATGACGGCCGATTTCCGGACGGACAATGCGATTGTTCCTCGTCTCGCTCAACCATTTCGTCAAGTTTGCTACCGTCTGAAGATGGGTACGGTGAGTGCGGTCCGCATGGAAACCTTTCTCGCCGTCGCCCGGCACAGCAGCATCCGCCGGGCCGCCGCGCAGCTGCACATCACCGAGGCGGCCGCGTCGGCCGCGGTGGCGCACATCGAGAAACAACTGGACGCGAAACTGATCGCGAAATCCGGCCGCGGAATCGCGTTGACCGAGGCCGGGCGGGTATACGCGGATTATTGCCGCAGCATTCTGGGCCTGATGAAGGAGGCGCATGCCGCGGTGCGCGAGGCCGAAACCGGCCGGCTCCGAATCGGGGTGGTCGCCACGGCCGGCGAGTACGTGCTGCTGCGGCTGCTGGCGTCGTTTCGCAATCGCTATCCCGATATCGAACTCGGCCTCTCGATCCAGCCGCGCGATGTATTGTTTCTCGAATTGAACCACCACGAAACCGATCTCGTGGTCGCCGGTCGCCCGCCCCGCGACGGCACGCTCGTCACCCGCGCCCGCCGCCCCTGTCAGCTGGTGGTGGTCGGCGCGCCCGGCCGCTGGCCCGACGTCACCGAAGCCACCTGGCTACTGCGTGGCGCGGGCTCGGGTACCCGCGACACCACGCTCGCGCTGTTCGACCGGCTCCAGATCCGCCCGCCCACCCTGACCCTGGGCACGCACGGCGCCGCGCTGGCCGCGGCCCGAGAAGGGCTCGGTATCACGCTCATTCACACCGACGCCATCGAATCGGACCTGAGTGAGGGCAGGCTCGAGGTGCTGGACATCGAGGGCACCCCGCTCACCCGGCCCTGGCACGCGGTGACCACTCGGACCCCGACCCCCGCCGCACGGCTGTTCCTGGCGCACATCACCGATCCCGAGCGGGTCGGGGACAAGGCGTTCCGCGGCGCGTGAACGGAGTCCATACCTCCGGTATAGCCCGGCCCGGTGTTCGGTGAATTGTGAAACATGCTCTAATGCAAGAGATCTTGATGGCGAGAAGGGTTCGGGACGCGTGGTCGCATTTTTCACTTTGGTCGATGATCACTATGTGGCGACCGAGATGTCCATCAGTCCGTGGTCGCCGAACCAGCTCGGCGGCACCGCGGTGTGCGGTCTGCTCGCCCGCGAACTGGAATGGCATTGTCCCGGAGACGATTTCATTCCCGCACGCTTCACCGTCGACCTGTTCCGCCCGGTGCTGAACGAGCCGATCCGCATGTACAGCGAGGTGGTGCGCGACGGCCGCCGGGTGCGCGTCATCGACGCCGCCATCATTCAGCAGGATCAGGTGCGCGCCCGGGCGACGGTCATGTACGTGGCGGCCGGCGATCAGCCGCCCGGGCAGGTGTGGCAGGCGACGCGGCACCTGCCGCAACCCGAACAGCCGCTGACCGCGCCCGAAGGCTCGCCGCCGCTGTTCAAATCCGGTGATCTGGACTGGACCGGCGACTTCGCCTCCGGCCAGAACAGTGAACGAAAGTCGGCCTGGCACAACCTGCCCGCTCTGGTCGAGGGCGAGCCCATCTCCCCTTTCCAGCGCGCTGCTTTCGTCGGCGACGCCACGAACCTGGTCTGCAACTGGGGCACCGAGGGCGTCGGCTACATCAACAGCGATCTGACCGTGACCCTGGCCCGCCTGCCCCTGGGCCCCGAGCTGGGTATCCTCGCCCAGGACCAGGTGGCGGGCGACGGCATCGCGATCGCGACCGCCACTATCTACGACCGCACCGGCCCCCTGGGCACCTGCGTGGTGACCGGCATCTCCAACGCCCGCCGCCAGGTCGATCTGGCCGCTTTCGCCGAGGCCCAGGACTTCCAGACCCCCAGCTTCCCCTGAAAACGACCCCGGGCCGATCGGGCGGCCCGGGTGTGCGTCCGGTGTGTCCGGGGTTCACCCGTGGTATTCGACCGCCACGTCCAGCACCCAGGTGACCCCGAAGCGGTCACGCAGCATCCCGTAGGCGGGCGCCCAGCCCGACGGGGCCAGCGGGGCGAGGACCGTGGCGCGCTCGGACAGGCCCTTCCAGTACTCGGTGATCTCCTCGACGGTCTCCCCCCGCACCGAGACGAACACCGGATTCACACCGGCGTCGTACGGGGTCGCCTCGGGTACGTCATAGGCCATGACGTGGAAGCCGTTGTCCGAGAGCACCTGTCCCCACATGATCTGGTCGGCCGCGGATTCGGTGGTCACCGCGTTCGCGTCGCGGTAGGTGATGACCGTGAGGTCGCCGCCGAACACCGAGCGGTAGAACTCCAGGGCCGCCCGGGCCTCGCCGCGGAAGTTCAGGTGCGTGGTGGTCTGGATGGTCATGATCGACTCCTTGCTCTCGTATCGGCTGGTCCGAAACACCACTCTCTCGAGAGAAGAGGCCAGGATGTGTCCGCTACTCGAGGCAGTATGAAAACATGCCGAAGACTTCCGGACGCCTGCTGGCCCTGCTCTCGCTGTTGCAGGCCCGGCGCGACTGGCCCGGCGCGCTGCTGGCCGAGCGGCTCGACATCAGTCCGCGCACCGTGCGCCGCGATATCGACCGGCTCCGCGAACTCGGATATCCCATCGCGACGGCGAAGGGTCCGGACGGCGGTTATCGCCTGGAAGCGGGCGCGGAGCTGCCGCCCCTGCTGTTCGACGACGAGCAGGCGGTCGCCGTGGCCGTGGCGCTGCGGACCGCGACCCTGGGCGGCGCGGATATCTCCGAAGCGGCCCTGCGCGCGTTGCAGACCGTCCGGCAGGTGATGCCCGCGCGCCTGCGCGCCCGGATGGACGCCCTGCGCTTCGCGACCGTCGAACGCCCGGGCGGCGATCCGCGCGATCGGGTGAGCTCCGATGTCCTGCTCGCCCTCAGCGCGGCGGTGCGCGCCCGCGAGGTGCTGCGCTTCGACTACGCGTCCGAATCGGCCGGGCCGCAACCCGATTCCCCGCCCCGCCGCGTGGAGCCCCACCACCTCGTGGTCCGCGCCGGCCGCTGGTATCTGCTGGCCTGGGACCTGGACCGCGCCGACTGGCGCACCTTCCGCGCCGACCGCATGACCCCGCGCATCCCCACCGGCCCCCGCTTCACCCCGCGCGACCTCCCCGCCCCCGACCCCGCCACCTTCGTGAACGCGAAATTCCGCGGCTCCCCCGACGCCACCGCCCCGGCCTGGCCCTGCACCGGCGAAGCGATCCTCGACCTCCCCCTGTCCGCCATCACCCCCTTCCTCCACGACGGCACCGCCGAGCCCGTGACCCCCACCCGCACCCGCGTGACCCTGGGCTCCTGGTCCTGGCCCGCCCTGGCCGCGTCTCTCGGCAGGTTCGACACGGCCATCGAGGTCATCGACCCCCCGGCCCTCCGAACGGCTTTCGCGGACCTCGCCCGCCGCTATGCTGCCGCGGCACAGGAGAATCCGCCCGCCCCGGGCAAGCTCAGGAGCTGAACACCGGAGCGGGATCCGGTGCGGCCTGCTCCGCATGCACCTCGGTCCGGGCCTGCGCCCGCAACGCCCCCGGATCCCACCTCTCCTGCCAGGGCCCGACCACCCCGCCTCCGAGTCCCGTCGCCGCGCTCGAGTCACCAGCACCGCGTAGGCCCCGGCGGTGACCACGATCGGCGATATCGCCGCCCCCGAACGGCCATCACGCTGGCCATCCCCGGACGCTATCGATCGATATTCGGACCGGTCCCACGGAAATCGGTTGCCGGGCGGGCGTTTGCGAGATACCTTCGCCGACATGCAGCGCGTACTCGTCACCACGACGCCGGAGCACCCGGCGCGCTGATGCATCTCTGATCAAGCCCCGGGCGGACGCCCGGGGCTTTCTCGTGTCGTCTCCGCCCGTCAACGGAAGGACGACACTCGTGTACGACCATCGGAAACTGGGCCGGGATCTCGGCCTCTTCGACACCGACCCGCTCATCGGGGCGGGACTGCCGTACTGGCTCCCGGATGGCGCGATCGTGCGGCAGAGCCTCGAGGACTACATCCGGGTCGTCGAACGGCGGGCCGGATATCAGCACGTGTACTCCCCCGTTCTCGGGAAGCGCGAACTCTACGAGATATCCGGGCACCTGGCGCACTACGCCGACGACATGTATCCGCCGATGGACATCGGCGACGAGCAGGTCGTGTTGCGCCCGAGCCTGTGCCCGCATCACGCGCTGATGTACCGCTCCCGGTCCCACAGCTACCGCGAATTGCCCTTGCGGATGGCCGAACTCGGCGTGATGTACCGCTCGGAGCTGTCGGGCGTGCTCGGCGGGCTGACCCGGGTGCGCTGTATCCATCTCAACGACGCGCACATCTTCTGCACTCTCGACCAGGTCGCCGACGAGGCAGCCGCCGCGCTCGCGTTGATCGCCGCCGCCTACCGCGACATGGGAATCGCCGACGCGCGCTATCGACTCTCCCTGCCGGGTGCCGGTAGCAAATACGTTGCCGCGCCGGAGATGTGGCTGCGGGCGACCGAGATTCTGCGACAGGTGCTCGACCGGGCCGAGGTGCCCTACGACGCGGTCGAGGGCGAGGCCGCGTTCTACGGCCCGAAGATCGACATCCAGGTCACCGATCACGCCGGGCGGGAGTCGACCCTGTCCACCGTGCAGGTCGACTTCCATCAGCCCGAGCGGTTCGGCCTGCACTACGTCGGCGCGGACGGTGACCGCCACCGGCCGGTCATGGTGCACCGCAGCATCATCGGCAGTGTGGAGCGCGCGGTCGCGCACCTGATCGAACAGCACGGCGGCGCCTTCCCGGCGTGGCTCGCCCCGGTGCAGGTCGTAGTGCTGCCGGTGTCCGAAGCCCAGGACTCGGCCGCCGCCGCACTTCGCGACGACTGCCTGCGCGCCGACCTGCGGGTGCGGGTGGTGAGCGACGGCAGCCTGGCGGCCCGGGTGCGCGAAACCCGGCTCGCGCCCTATCAATTCATCCTCGGCGCGCAGGAGGCCGCCGCCGGCGAGGTGTCGATCCGCCTGCGGGACGGGCGGCGGCTGCCCGCACTGCGCGCCGTCGACGCTGTCGCCCGTGTCGCCGCACAGGTGAAGGCACGCGACACTCGCCTGTGGTCCGACTGACAGACCATCGGCGACGACCACGCCACGGGCGCCGGGCTCCCACACGAGCTGGGTCACCGCTATCCGAACCGCTCGTCACCGGGCGGTTCGGGCCATGATCCGCGCCCCGGCCTTCGTGGCGTCGGCCGAACAACCTCTCGAACCGGACCGTCAGCCGAAGGAGATCAGTGTGTTGTTCGCGACCGAGACCCGCGCGCTCTCGAAGAGCGTCAGCCACACTTCGCGTTCGCGAGCGAAGGGATCGTCGTCTTCCGTCCGGGCCATTGTCGCCGCCACCTCGTCGGTGAGCACCCCGTCCCGAAGTTCGATGCCGAGATAGGGCGCGAGGTAGGTCAATTCGCGCAGCAGCGCCACCGACGACCCGAGGATGCCGCCGGGCAGCGCGATATCGGCGGCCTCCGCGGCCAGCACATGGTCGAAATCGATGGGAACGTAGCAGCCTTCGGCATCGGAATGGCTGATGAGATGGCAGTCGAACATGTACAGCAGATCGTCGACCAGCTCGTCCTCGGTGGGAGGCTCGCCGGCGGCGACGGGCGTCAGCGGCTCGGAGGGGTTGGTGTACGCGTGCGCGTAGGCCCGGCGCAGGTAGTGCAGAAAGCTGTACGGAAAGCTGCCCATATGCTCGCGCCCGGTCGCCGCACCCCGTGTTTCCGGTTCCTCGTGCGCGGGCAGGTCGTTCTCGGCCAGCACCCGATTGATCGCGGCGAGGTCCCGCCGCAGATCCTCGGCGTACTCGAGGTCCCCCTCCGACAGCGCGTAAGCGTAGGAATGAACTGATATCGCTAGACCCATGGGGCGAGAGCGTACGGCGGCCCGGCGACAGTCGCACCCATGTCGTTTCGCCCACCCGGCGCCGGACCGTTGCGGCATCCGTCCGGATGCCGCCGTCGCCGTGGCCGGGTGGCCCGCCGCTACCGCGGGAAGTAGCTCGGATCCGCCGCGCAGGTGATGTCCTCGGCGGGCAGGACGCCGTCGGCGAGATAGGTGTTGACCGCGTCGGTGACACACGGGCTCAAACCCACCCGGAACGCGCCGTGAATCCTGGTGTCCGCCAGCGTCACCAGTCGTGACCCGGTCAAACGGCGGTGCAGCGCAACGCCTTCCTCGTACACGGTGCGGGTGTCATGGGTCGAGGCCAAGATGAGCGCGGGATGGGCGTTGCCGATCTCGGTGGGCGGCTCGACCGGATCCGGCCAGTACGCGCACGCGCTGATGTTGTTCGCGAACGCCCCGAATATCGGCTGGGTGGCGCGGGTGCGCTCGATGTTGGCCAGGTACCAGGCGGGATCGCGGGGAGCGGCGCGGTCCCCGCACAGCACCGCCGCCAGGCTCGCGGCCTCGAGCGGCACCGCGGCGGTGACCTTGGCCTTGAGATCGTCCAGATCGATGGGCTTGCCCTCGGCGCCGTCGGAGATCATGCGCACCACCGTGGCCAGGCGCGCGTTGAACTGCGGATTGGACAGCAGCGCGAACACCATGAGCGGCACGGTGTGCTCGTCGACCAGGAAGCTGGTGTTGAACACCGGATGCGCTCCGGCCCGGCGAATCGTGTCGGCGACGAAGGCCCGCACCGCGGGGGCGGTCGCGCCGAACCGATACTCGTCGTCATGCCCGGCCGCCCACGCGGCCCAGTCGTCGAGCGCGTATTCGTTGGCGGGTCCCATGTGCTGGTAGTGCCCGATCCAGATCATGTCCGGATCCACGGCGCTGTCCAGCACGACCCGGTCCACCCGGTCCGGGAACATCTGCGTGTACACCGATCCGAGGTAGGTCCCGTAGGACGCACCGAAGTAGCTGAACTTCTGCTCGCCGAACGCGCTGCGCACGATGTCCATGTCGCGAGCGGTGTTGCGGGTGTTGATGTTCCGGATCTTGTCCGGATCGGGCGCGACGCACGCGGTGGCCAAGGCGCTGGCGAGGGCGGTGTCGCGCGCGTACCCGAACAGGTCGAACCCGGCCGAGAACAGGATGCTGGGCACCGGCAGCGCGCAGCCGACCTTGTCCGAGCGCCCGATGCCCCGGGGGTCCATCCCGATCAGGTCGTACCGCGCTCGCACCTCGGCCGAGAAGTTCTGCTGCGTGGTCACCATGTATCGCAGGCCGGTGCCGCCCGGCCCGCCCGGATTGGACATGAGGATGCCGCGCCGCTGCCCGGGGTCGGTCGCCGCGATCCGCGAGAGCGCCAGCGTCAGCGTGCGCCCGTCGGGCTTGCTGTAGTCCAGCGGCACAACCACATTCGCACACTGCGCCCCGGCCTGGTCCAGCTGCGCGTCGTCACACCCCCGCCACCGCAGTTCCTGCCCGTAGTACCGTTCCAGCCCCGGTGCGGCCTCGGGCCCCGTCGCGCTCGCGGCCGGCGCCGCCGCGACCGCTCCCGCGGCCAGCAGCGACACACTCAGCACGACTCGAATCCACCCGGCGGGCATCTGTTCTCCTCACGGTCCTGTTCCGAGTGCGAACCCTACTGTGAGCGAGCCCGCCGGACGCCCTGATCACCCACGAAGTCGTCCGCGACATCCCGGCCCGGCTGCGTGTTCGTCCTCGACCGCCCCGATAACTCGGGGCACGAGTGCCCGGTGAGCGGGTCGGTTCGGCCCTCGTCGACCCGGACCCCGGGGCGCGAAGCGATGCGCCGAACGGGGTTCCTCGTGTCGCCGTGGCGAACCGCCCCTGCCTAACGCGTCGTGGGCACGGGCTCCGACGACCCGCTCGGGCCCGGCGAGGGACGCGCCGGATCGTGGCCACCGACCGCGTTCGCGCCGTAGAACGTCGGCAGGATGCCCTTGACCAGAACGAGCGCCGAACCTTCCCCGGCAGGCACCGCCGCCAGATTCGTGGCGATCACGATGGTGCGATCGGCGTCGGGGTCGTGACCCATGAACGTCATGAAGCCCGGAATCTGCCCGTCGTGGCCGAGCAGGTGTTCGCCGAACCGGACGATGCCCAAGCCGTAGCCCGCGACACCGGGATTGGCGGGGTCGATCGGCTCGATGCTGTCGAGCCGGGTCTGCTGCATGCGCGCGTCGAGCAGTCCGCCGTCGGCGAGCGCTTTCACATAGGTGGCCATGTCGTCGACGGTGCCGATCGCCGCGCCCGCGGTCCACGCCCAGGACGGGCTCGCGACGGTCTGATCGGTGGGCAGCAGCGTTCCGGCGACGGCGGCCGCCTGCTGATCCGGCGGCAGCGCGTAGGTGTCGATGGTCGAGACATTGGTGCCGAAGGCATAGCCCCGCGGGTGCGGATCCGGGATCGCGTCGTCGTTCGCGGCCGGGAAACTGGTGTTCCGCAGGTTCAGCGGTTCGAAGATGCGGGTTCGGAAACTCTCCGCCACAGCGGTTTTCGTCACCTGCTCGATGACCAGCCCGAGCAGGATGGTGTTGGTGTTGGAGTATTCGAAGCGCGCGCCGGGCTCGAAATTGGCCGGGTGCGCGAAGGCGATGTCCAGCAGTTGCCGCGGCGTCCAGACCCGGCGCGGGTCCGCGTCCAGTGCGGCGTTGAAGTCCGGATCGAAGGTGTAGCTGTACAGCCCGCTGCGCATCTCGGCCAATTGGGCGAGGGTGATCCGATCGCCGCCGGGCACGTCGGGCACGTATTTCGCGATCGGATCGTCCAGTGCGAGTTTGCCCTCCTGCGCCAGTTGCAGGAGCACGGTCACGGTCATCGTCTTGGTATTGCTGCCGATGCGATAGTGATCGTCCACGGTGATCGGGTCGTTCTCGCCGATCGTCCCGGTACCGAACGTGGCGGTCCAATCGCCGTCCGACGGTGATCGGATCACCACCGCAGCCCCGGGAATAGCGTTGTCCCGCATCAGTTTCTCGATGATCGGCCGCAGTGTCGCCGCGTAATCGGGCTCGGCGGCCGACTCGCTCGACGTCCCGCATCCCGCCGCGGCCGCCAGCCCCGCGGCCAGCAACAATGCCCCCAAACTCCGCCGGTATCCCATAACGCGCTCCGTCCGGGTCCGCTGGATACGTGCTCAGCTCCCGCTCAGCCTAACTCCGAACCGACCGGTCTCTACTGACTTTGCCGGACTTCGATCCGAGCTTCGGCAATCGGCCGCGAAATCGAGAGCGAGGTGTCTAAAGTTCTTCGTAGAAGCTCTTCGATCGACCGCTAGGACTCTTCCCCTTCATGCGAAAGCTCGCCCTCTGCGCGCTGCTGGCCGCGCTGCCCCTGACCGCCTCGGCCGTCGCCGCCGCCCAGCCGCCCCCCGCGGTCCAGCCCCCGCTGCCCGCCGAGGATTCGTTCTATCGATACGACGGCGCGCTCGCGGACATGGCACCCGGCGCCGTCCTGCGCACCCGGCAGGTGAGCGCCGCCCTGCCCGGCGCCGCGACCCAGGCGCTGTATCGCACCACCGATCAGCTGGGCCGACCGGCGGTGACCGCCGCGCTGATCGTGCGCCCGCTCGGAGCCGGCGGCGCGCCCCGCCTGGTCTCGTATCAGGCGGCATACGACGCGCTCAGCTCGCGGTGCAATCCTTCCTACGCCACGGCTTTCGGCCCGCCGGGGCTGGACCACGCGGTGCTCACCGCGGCCCTGGCGGCCGGATATTCCGTGGTGACAGCGGATTACGAAGGGACCGGCCTGCACTACGGGGCGGGGCACGAATCCGGCTACGGCACCCTCGACGGCATCCGGGCGGCCGAACAGGTCCTGGACGTCGCCCCCGGTGCCACACCCGTTGCGCTGCTGGGCTTCTCCGGCGGCGGCCTCGCGACCCAGTTCGCCGCCGAACTCGCGGCCCGGTACGCGCCGGAGCTGCGCATCGTGGGCGCGGTGGAAGGCGGACTGCCGGTGAACTTCCTGCACACCATCGACTACATCGACGGCACGCCCGTGTGGTCGAAAGTGCTGCCGCTGGTGCTCACCGGCATCAGCCGGGGCTTCGAAGTGGACCTCACGCCCTACCTGTCGCCGTACGGAACACAGATCATGGCGCGTGCGGCCGACCTGTGCGCCCTCGAGGCGCAGGCGCTGCCGGTGATCGAGATGCGGTCGCTCTTCGCCCCCGAATACGCCGACTACCACCGCTTCTCGCCCCTGACCGACATGACCGGCGCGCTCGTCATGGGCACCGTCGGCACGCCCCGGTTCCCGATGCTCATCGCCTTCGGCAACAGCGACGGCATCGGGGACGGGGTCGCCCTGGCCGAGGACCAGCGCAGCCTGGCACGCACCCTCTGTGCCGGCGGGGCGCCGGTGGAAGTTCGCGAGTACGCCGGCCTCGACCACGTTGCCGCCGGGCTGGCCGCCCTCGCCGCCGGAATGCCTTACATCGCAGACCGTTTCGCCGGGGTTCCGCCGGTGAACATCTGCGCCGCGCCGTCCGGGAACTGACGCCGATACGTTGTCCCGGTGTGCCGGAACCGGATCGGGGACGCGTGCGTGCTCGGGATCAGCGCGGCGCCGGAACAGCTCGGGGCGCGACGACCCGCAGCAGCGGCAGCGCGATGACGAGCGCTATCGCCATCAGGAGGCCGCTCACCCACACGGGGCCGAGTTCACCCGCGCCGAGGGTCGCCGCGGCCACCGCGGGGCCACCCGCGGCGCCGATGTTGAGCGCGGCCGTCGCGTACGACCCGCCCATGGTGGGTGCGTTCTCGGCCGCGTAGAGCACGCGCGCGATCAGGGTGCTGCCGACCGCGAAGGCCAGCGCCCCCTGGACGAACACCAGACTCAGCAGCGCCGCCGGCTGCGCGGCCAGGACGCCCAGTGCGATCCAGCCGAGCAGCAGCGCCGGGCCGCCGAACGCGATCACCTTGCCGGGCCGGCGATCCGAGATGCGTCCGGCCACGGTGACACCGGCGAACGAGCCCAGGCCGAACAGCGTCAGCGCCACCGGAACCCACAGTTCGCCCAGCCCGGCCGTGCCGGTGACGATCGGGGCCAGGAACGTGAACGTGGCGAAGGTCGCGGCATTGACCAGCGCGCCGAGGACGATGACCAGTAGCAGTCCGGGCCGGGCCAACTCGCCGATCTCGTCGCGCAGGGACGGTGCGGTCGCGTTGTCCGCGGCTCCCGCATCGGCGGGGATTCCCCGGACGATGCCGTACGCGGCGGGCACGCAGAGCAGCGCGATCGCCCAGAACGTAGCTCGGTAGCCGAGCAACGCCCCGAGCAGCGCGCCACCCGGGGCCCCGGCGACGGTGGCCAGTGTGGTGCCGGACAGTAGAACCGCCAGCGCGCGGCCCTTCCGATCAGCGGCCACCAGTGCGGCGGCGGTGCTCAACGCGACGGCGAGAAATCCGGCGTTGGCCAGCGCCGCGATCACACGCGTCCCCAGCAGCACCCCGAAACTCGTCGTGAGCGCACCCACGAGATGCGCCGCGGCGAAGAGCAATACGAAGAACAGCAGTGTCGTCCGGGCGCGGGCACGGCGTGCGAGCGCGGCCATCAGCGGCGCGCCCACAACCATGCCGACGGCGAACGCCGACGTGAGCAGCCCCGCCGCACCGATCGACACGTCGAGTGTCGCGGCGATGTCGGGCACCAGGCCCGCGAGCATGAATTCGGAAGTGCCCATGGCGAATACCGCCACGGCAAGCAGGTAGAGGAAAACAGGCATCGAGAACTCCGAAGTGAGAGAACGACAGGAAGACGTCTCGTCACCGCGGCCGGGACCCGAAGGTGCGCACGATCGCCCCGCGGCAAGTTGCCGCGGAACGCGATTCAAGTACTCAGTCGTTGCGGGGGCCGGCGGCGTGACCGCGAGCCCCCATCTCATTCGCCTCGGGCGTCACCATGCCGCCCACCCTAACCCGCACCCACCGCCGGCCCTGAATCGCCCCGCGATGGTCACACGCACCCTGCTCGACGGGCGGTGAGCTATGGCTCGTCTCCCGCACCCGCGCTGACCCTGTGCGGGACAACACCGATCGGTGCGGGACGGGCAGGCGTCCGAACGAGTTGTTCGTCGTTGCGGACGGCGTTCGGCAGCACCCGGGATCTGTAACCGGCGGCGGCCACAACCGTGGTGCGGTAGGCATGTGCTCGATACTCGGCGTACCCGCGCGCCCGGAGGGCACGCCGCGTCGAACAGCCCGCACGCGGCCGCCGAGGTCGCCGTGCGCACGGGGCGGCCCAGCGTTCCACCCGCCGACGCGAGTGCACTCCCGCTCTCAGCCTTCGAACGACACCTCGGCGGTGCGCGCGCTGGCCACTGCGCCCGGCGTGTACTGCTGTTGCCGATCGGCAGGGCCCAGATCCACCGAGACCGTCACGCGGCCTTCGGCATCGGGGGTCACGAGGGACCGGATTCCGTCGACCGTGACGGTGACCGCTGCTCGCTTGGCGAACAGCGGCGGGGTCGTGACCGTGGTCGTGCCACTGCCGGTGAGCCGCAGCCCGCGTGCGCTCACCTCGTGCAGATCCAGGAACTGGGCCGCCCGGGCGGGATCGGTGCGCACGTCCCAGCCCCAGACCTCGAAGGCCGGTTCGATCGAGCGGTAGTCGAAGGACTCCGGGACCGCCGCCGGGTCGGCGAACAGCTCCTCGAATCGCGTTATGGCGGCTCGCATCTCGTATTGGAACAGCGCCACACCGTGGCAACCCCAGGGCAGTTCGACCCACTCGTGTGCGATTCCCAACTCCAGCATGCGCTCGTGCGTGCTCACGCTCGGTCCGTGAATCGCCGCGCTCTCCAGCGCGCACCCGACCGAGGCTTCGACCTGTGTCTCCCCGTGCGCCGGGTCGTAAACCCCGTTGCCGGTGTAGAGCTGGAGGTCGACCCCGGCCAGGTTGCTCGCCAGATCGGCGGGATTGTGCCCGCGCCAGCGGATCTCCTGGCTCGCGCGCGGGCCGTAGATGGCGTCGGGAGCCGCGCCCTGCAGCGCCGGCGCGATCGAGACCACGTTCCAGGTGTCGGGCATGTTGGTGTCGGCCGCGCCGGACAGGCTTGCGGCGGCGGCGAATTCGTCGGGATGCCGCGCAGCGAGTAGCAGGGTGCCCGCGCCGCCCATGGACTCCCCCATGATCGCGCGGTGGGCGCGATCGGCGTGGGTGGCGAAGCTCGCGTCGATGAGCGGTATCAGCTGATCGATCACGAACGTCTCGTATTTCGCGCTGCCGTCGAGCCAATCGGACCAGAATCCGGCGTCACCGCGCGGGGAGACCACCAGGGAGGGGTAGTCGGCGGTGATGGTCTCCCCGTCGTAGATCGCCCGGAAGGTGGCCTCGTCGTGCGCGGTTCCGGCCAGGTAGTAGGTGACCGGCCAGCGGCGCGCACCGCCCGGTTCGTAGCCGGCGGGGAACGTCACCTCCACCGGGACGGGCGCGGCGAACGCATCGGTGGCGACCGTCAGTTGCACGGTGCGCGGGGTCAGCCAGTGCTGGGCGGTGATCACCGCGGCCGCGGCAGCGGGTGCCGCCGACACCGGCGCACAGGCCACCGCGATACCCGCGCCCAGCGCGGCACTCAACAGGGCCCGGCGGCGGCGCGGCAGGCGATCAGCGGACTCATCCATGGTGTATTCCTTGCTACGAGAAAGAGATTGCTCGGGCCGCGCGCTCAGCGCACGGACTTGATCGGCAGCACGGCGAGTCCGCCGAGGACGGCGGCGAGCACCGACCCCAGGAAGAGCGCGGTGTAGTTCGGCCCGGATCCGCCGATGGCCAGCAGCGGCGTCGCCACCACCGGCAGCAGCAGTTGGGGCAGCTGATAGGACAGCGCGATCACCGCCAGCCCGGTCCCCGCGTCCGAGGAGTCCGGCAGCAGCTCGGTCATCATCGCCACGTCGACGCAGGCGAACGCGCCCTGCCCGATCCCCACCAGGGTCACGCCGACGGTGAACACGGTCAGATCGTGCGCGAACATGGTCACCAGCAGGCCGAACGCGGTGCACAGCGCCGAGGAGTACACGATCGGCTTGCGCCGGCCGGTGCGGTCGGACAGCCAGCTGAACAGCACGCTGGTGACCACGCTCGCCGCGAACATCGCGCCGATCACCGCGCCCTGGGCCCGGGTCGCCTCGGCCTCGGAGAGCCCGAGGCGATCGGTGAGCAGATACAGCAGGTAGGTCGCCACAGAAACCAGGGCGAGCGTGACCAGTAGGCGGCACACCCACGCCCACGCGAAGTCCCGGTGTCGCACCGGGTTGATCCAGTAGCTGCCCAGCAGACTCCGCCGGCTCAGCGCCACCGGTTCGGTGCGCACGATGTCGCGCAACACCGCGAACATCGCGACGTTGGCGGCCAGCGCGAACGCGGCGGGCACGCCGAACCAGTACGCGGGATCGCCCGGCAGCGCCCCCACCAGCCAACTGCCCACTGCGGGAGCCAGTCCGGTGCTCATACCGAACGCCGCGGCCACCCGCGCCCGGATGGTCGACGGAATCTGTTCGGCCAGTAGCGCGTTCAGCGCCATGGTGGTCGCGCCGAAACCGGCCTGCGCGATGGCCCAGCCGAGCAGAATCGCGAGAACACCGGGCGCGAAGGCCAGCACGAGCATGCCGAGCGTACTGACCACCGCGCCGCCGAGGATGAAGGGCCGTCGCATCCCCGCCCGCGCGGTGCTGACGTCGCTGATCCGCCCGAGCGGCGCCGAGACCACCATGATCACGATGCCGCCGGCGGCCACCGTCAGCGACAGCAGCTGGGACTTGTGCTCGGGAGCCAGGGCGGCCAAACGCAGCGGGATGCTGACGAACCCGGCCGACAGCGCGGCCAGGGCCGCGCCGAAATACGCCAGCACCAGCGTCGGCAGGAACAGCGGGGATTGCTTCCTGCCCGGGAAGGCGACGCTGGTCGCCGCGGTCAGGTCGGTGTCGGACATCATTGTCTTCCGTTGTGCGAGCCGGTGATTCAGTCGTGCAGGGTGCGCAGCGCCGCGACGATGGCCTGGCCCGCCGAGCGGGCGGTGAGCGAGGCCCGCTCGAACAGTCCGCCGTTGTGCGGCAGGCCGATCAGCTGTAGCGCCGACGCCGGGATTCCGGCGTTCGCGAGGGCGGCGGCGTAGCGCTCGCCGTCGCCGCGGATCGGATCGCATTCGGCGGTGACGATGTAGGCCGGGGGCAGGCCGGTGAAATCCGTTGCCCGCAGCGGGGATACGTACGGGTCGCGACGGTCGGCGCCCTCCGGCAGATACCACCGCAGCAGCCGAGCCAGGTCCGCGATCAGCTCCGCGGTGACCTCGCCGAGATCGCGTTCGCCCGGGTCGTCGGTCAGATCCAGGAAGGGCACCTCGAGAATCTGCAGCGCCAGCGGGTACCCGCCGCGGTCGCGATTGAGCAGGGTCAGCGCGGCCGCGAGATTCCCGCCCGAGGACTGTCCCGACACCCCGATCCGCGTCGCGTCGGCCCCGAGCGCGCTCGCCTCGCGCACCACCCACTCGAGTGCCGCGTACCCCTGTTCCAGGGCGGTGGGATAGGGATGCTCGGGGGCGAGGGCGTACGAGACCGCCGCGACGATCACCCCGGCTTCGGCGGCGCGCCGGGCACATTGGGCCGCCACGCCCGCATGATGCAGCCCGCCCTGGCTGAAGCCGCCGCCGTAGAAGAACAGGCAGACCGGCAGCGCCGAACCGCTGGCGGGTTCCCGCGGGTAGAACAGCCGGACCGGCACATCCGGGTAGCCCGGCACGGGCACGACATGGTCGTGGATGGGCACCCGCGGTCCGGGCAGGCCGAGCGCCGGGAACACCGCCTCCTCGAATTCGTAGGCGCGCGTGCGCTGTTTCACCGGGTCATCGGTGGGTTCGGGCAGCGGGACACCGAGTTCGGTCAGTGCGCGAACGAGATTGGCGTCGAGGGGCATGGTGGCTCCGATCAGGGATGGGTCGATGCGGGCTGGATCGCGCGGCTGCGCAGGAACTCGACGGCTAGGTCCTGCCAGGCGCGCGCGGTCGGGGAGGTGAGCGTCAGCGTCCCGCTGCCGTGCAGATGACCGGGTGCGCGCCAGTGCCGCACGGGCACCCCGGCCGCGGCCAGCGCCGCCGCGTACGCCTCCCCGCTGTCGCGCAGGGGGTCGAGTTCGGCGGTGATCACCAGGGCGGGTGCGAGATTCGACAGGTCCGCCACCTCGGCGGGCGCCGCCGGGCCGACCGGCGAGTGATCCGCGCCGAGGTACGCCGCCCGCAGTGCGGTGAAATCCCCGCCCAGATCGTTCAGTTCGGCGTAGGCGAGGAAGGATTCGTCCCGCTCGATGTGCAGGTCCGTGGCCGGTACCTCGAGAATCTGATGGTCCAGCGGCACGCCCAGGTCGCGGGCGTGCACCGCGACCATGGCGGCGAGATTGCCGCCCGCCGAGATGCCCCCGACGCCGATCCGGTCGGTCTCGAAGCCGAATTCGGCCGCGTTCGCGCGCAGCCAGTGCAGAACGTCCAGGCAGTCCTCAAGGGCGGCGGGGAACTTGTGCTCGGGCGCGAGCCGGTAGTCGACATCGAAGAAGTCCACGCCCGCGGCCAGGGCGCGGGTCCGGCACACCCGGTTGTTGATGTCCTCGTCCACGCTGCCCAGCACGAACCCGCCCCCGTGGAAGATCAGGTGCGCCATGCGCGGTCGCGCCGTCGGCGGCCGGTAGTGGACCACGGTGATCTGCCCGGCCCGGGTGGGCACGCGGTGACGGGTGACCTCGCACGCGGCCGGACCCGGCGCGGTGAACCGGGCCGCGAGGATGTCCGAGATCTCGCGGGCGACCGTGCGCCGGCCGATCCAGTCGTCCGGCGGCGGCTGCGGCAGTGAGCTCCTGGTCGCGTACACCGTCGCGAGCCAGTCCGACACGGCGGGCTCGCAGCCCGCGGCGCGGGCGCGTGCCAGGTAATCTGACATCGAGTCCTCCATCGAAGTGCTTCTACGAAGTACTTTAAAGTGTGATCGGCGCAATAGTCAACGGTCGTACCGGCCGCACGTCGACGATGGATTAGGGTGAGAACGTGGGGAATTCGAGCGTGACGATCTACCAGGTAGCCCAGGCGGCCGGTGTCAGCATCTCCACGGTGTCCCTCGCGCTCAACCACCCCGACCGTGTCAGTTCCGCCACCCGCGACCGCATCATCGGCATCGCCGGCGAACTCGGTTACCGCCCGGGCGCAACGGCTTCCGAGCGTGCCAAGCGCCGCACCGGCCGGATCGCGGTACTCGCGCCCTTCAGCAGCTACGAGACCTACCGCACCCGCCTGATCGGGATTCTCGAGACCTTCGGCCCCGACGACGTCGAGGTCGTGGTGCTGGACAGCCCGTCGGCCGCCGAAGCGAGTTCGCCGCTGCTCGAGACGCTGCCCGTGCGCGGGGACGTCGACGGGCTGCTGATCATGGGCGTGCCGCTCGGCGAGCAGGGCGCGGACCGGCTGCGGCGCTGGGGGCCGCCCACCGTACTGGTGGACTCGGTGCACCCCGCGTTCAGCACCGTCGCCTTCAACGACGAGCACGCCGGATATCTGATCGCCGCCCACCTGCGCGATCATGGCCACGAACGCCTGGGCTATCTGCACGAACCCCAGCGCTCGACGGACTACGTCTCCCCCGGCCAACTCCGCCGGCGCGGTTTCATCCGCGCGTTGGGCGGCGACGCGCACGCGGTCGAGGAACTGACCTTGCCGCACAACACTTTCGACGCCGCGCGGGCACTCGCCGCCGAGGTGGCGAGCCGATCGGACCGCCCGACCGCCGTGGTCGCCCATCACGACGTCCTGGCCGCGGGCTTCCTCGCGGGCCTGCGTGACGCCGGACTCCGGGCCCCCGCCGATATCGCCGTGGCGGGGTTCGACGACGGCCCACTGGCCGAAGCGCTCGACCTCACCACCATCCGCCAGCATTTCGCCGACTCCGGCCGGCGCGCCGCCGAACTGCTGCGCTCGCTGATCCAGAGCGAGAATCAGACGGCGTCCAACACCCTGCTGACCCCGGAGCTGATCATCCGCAAGACCACCTGATCGCCGAAAAGCCAAGCGCCCGAACGGATCGGGCGCCGGCGCGCCTCAGTCCAGCAGTTCGTCGAGATACTTGCCGGGATTCTCCAGAAACGACCGCGTCACCCGGTAGTGCTCGGTGTCCTCGTATTCCACCCGCTCGAACCCGTCCTCGCCGATCTGATAGATCCAGGCGTCGGGATAGGCCATCAGGATCGGCGAATGGGTGGCGATCAGGAACTGCGAGCGCGCCCGCACCAGCTCGTGCATCCGCGCGATCATCGCCAGCTGCCGGCTCGGCGACAACGCCGCCTCCGGCTCGTCCAGCACGTAGAGTCCGTCCCCGCCGAAGCGATGCAGCATGAGCGAGAAGAACGATTCGCCGTGGGACTGCTCGTGTAGCGAGACCCCGCCGTAGGAATCGATCAGCGGTGGCGCGCTCGCGGGCTCCCGATCCATGTCCTCGATGTTCGTGGCGACGTTGAAGAAGCTCTCCGCCCGCAGGAAGAACCCGTCCCGCGGCTTGTGCACGGCCTTCACCAGCCGCAGGTATTCGTGCAACTCCGAATGTGATCCCCGTGTGGAGAAATTGAAGTTCCGCGTGCCGCCCTCCGGGTTGAACCCCCAGGCCGTCGCGATCGCCTCGAGCAGTGTCGACTTCCCGCTGCCGTTCTCCCCCACCAGAAACGTCACCCGGGGGTGCAGCTCCAGCTCGACCAGACCGCGCACCACCGGCAGCGCGAACGGATACGCCTCGAACGAGGGCACCCCGTCGCGATCGAGCACCGCCCGCCGCACGTACCCGCCGCTCACCGTCACCGATCCCATGCCCCGAATCATCCCCCGCTCGCAGCTCATCCCCGGTATCGGGGCCGGTCGCGCCGATCATTCGCGGTCCGGGCCACCACGTCGTGCGCCGTTCGAATTGGTTAGTTAGCAACTAACAACTATATTGAACGAGTTGTTCGTACTGCTATCTCTTCGGGAGGCGTTGTGTCCGCCACCACCACCGAGCTCGACACCGGTGATGTTCAGACGATCCGCCGGCGGCGGCGGATGGACCATGACCATCCGCGGTACAAGTGGGTGGCGCTGGCCAACACCACGCTGGGCATGTTGATGGTCACCATCAACTCCTCGATCGTCATCATCTCGCTGCCCGCGATCTTCCGCGGCGTGGACCTGAATCCGCTCTCGCCGGGGAACGTGGGCTACCTGCTGTGGCTGCTCATGGGCTTCCTGCTGGTATCCGCGGTGCTCGTGGTGCTGTTCGGGCGACTCGGGGACATGTACGGGCGCGTGCGGATCTACAACCTCGGATTCGTCGTGTTCGCGATCTCGGCGGTCGCGCTGTCGCTGGTGCCGTTCACCCATGACGCGGGCGCGCTGTGGCTGATCGGCTGGCGCGTGGTGCAGGGCGTCGGCGGCGCCATGCTGATGGCCAACTCGGCGGCGATCCTCACCGACGCGTTCCCGGTCGAGCGCCGCGGCTTCGCACTGGGCATCAACCAGGTTGCGGCGGTGGCGGGTTCGTTCCTCGGACTGGTGATCGGCGGCCTGCTCTCGGAATGGCACTGGAAGGCCGTGTTCTGGGTGAGCGTGCCGTTCGCCATCGTCGGCGCCATCTGGTCGTACCGCGCGCTGCACGACATCGGTCAGCGCACGCCCGGAAAGCTGGACCTGCCCGGCACCCTCACCTTCGCGCTCGGCCTGACCGCCCTGCTCACCGGCATCACCTACGGCATTCAGCCGTACGGGGATTCGAACACCGGCTGGGGCAATCCGTGGGTGATCGGTTCCGTGCTCGGCGGTTTCGCGCTGCTGGCACTGTTCTGCGTGATCGAGAGCAAGGTCGACGCGCCCATGTTCCAGCTCTCGCTGTTCCGTTCGCGCGCTTTCGGATTGGGCAACGTCGCCGGGCTCATGGCCTCGATCGGGCGCGGCGGGCTGCAGTTCATGCTCATCATGTGGTTGCAGGGCATCTGGCTGCCGCTGCACGGCTTCGACTACGAGGTCACCCCGCTGTGGGCGGGCATCTACATGCTTCCGCTGACCCTGGGATTCCTTGCGGCGGGACCGGTTTCGGGCTGGCTGTCGGACCGCTACGGCGCGCGCTCGTTCGCGACGCTGGGCATGTCGGTGATGGCGCTGACCTTCGTGCTGCTGGTCGTGATCCCGGTCAACTTCAACTACTGGGTCTTCGCGGGCATCATCCTGCTCAACGGCCTGGGCTCGGGCCTGTTCACCTCGCCCAACACCGCCGCGGTCATGAACGCGGTGCCCGCGGACCAGCGCGGTGTGGCCTCGGGCATTCGCGCCACACTGCTCAACGGCGGTATGGCGCTGTCCATGGGAATCTTCTTCTCCCTCATGGTCGTCGGCCTGTCCTCGCCGCTGCCCGGCGCGCTCGACTCCGGACTCCAGGCGCAGGGCGTGTCCCCGGAGGTCGCCGCCGACGCGGGCGGCCTGCCCCCGGTCGGCAGCCTGTTCGCGGCGTTCCTGGGGTACAACCCGATCGAGGAACTGCTCGGCCCGAGCGGCACCCTCGAACATCCGGGCGTGCAGACCGAAGTCCTGACCGGTCAGGAGTTCTTCCCCAACCTGATCTCGGGCCCGTTCCACTCCGGACTGGTGGTCGTCTTCCTCGGCGCGGCACTTATGATGCTGATCGGCGCGGTGGCATCGTGGTTCGCCGGCAACGGGAACGCTCCCGCGGAAGCCGCCGAACTCCGCGCAGCCGACCGCGCGGGAATCTGACCCCATGATCGAGGAGGCCACGCTGTCCGCGCATTCCGGTATCGCCGACACCGAACTCAGTGCCGCGGACACCGAGCAGCTCGGCGAGGCCGCCGATCTCTACCACACGATCGGCCGTCTGCTGCGATTGCTGCGGCATTCCGGGGATCTGGGCGCGCTCAGCCCCGGCGCCGCGTCCGCGCTGGCCTCCCTCGCTCGATCCGGGCCCATGCGGCTCAGCGATCTGGCCGGTGTCGAGCGCGTCAGCGCGCCCACGATGTCGCGGGTGGTGACCAGTCTGGAGAAGTCGGGCTACCTCACCCGGGACGCGGATCCGGAAGACGGCCGCGCCCAACTGCTCTCGGCGACCCCGGCGGCGCACGATCTGGTGACGGGCCTGACCTCGGCGCGGATCCAGCGCTTCGCGGCCGCCATGGATCGGCTCGAGCCCGAGCAGCGCCGGACGCTGCTGTCCTCGCTGGGCACGCTCATCGAAGCGCTGGACGAGGATTCGCCCGCCTGAGCGGGTCCGCGTCCGGGCACGAAAATCGATCTCGGGCGAACGAATTCGGCCCGTCGAGCGATTTCAGAACAATGTGTCAGCCGAATCGCTCGAAGGCGACGGCGCACCGCGTGGGCGCTCCCCCAGGCGCTCGATGACCTCCGCGTCCAGAATCGCGCCGATCTCCCCCTCCAAAACCTCGGCGCGCGTCTGCAACTCGACGACGTCGGGTTCCGTGATCGTCTCGGCCTCGAGCTTGAGGTACACGCACGACAGCGCGGATCGCAAATTCTCGAGTTCGCCGGGGCCCACGATCGTTCACTCTAGAACGCGGCCGAACGACAGCCGGCGGCGACACCGATCGCCGGCGGGTGCGGTGCGGGCAGCACGCCCGCACCGACCACCGTGCCCCGATCCGGTTACGCGTTGTCGTACGCGTCCTGCAAGGTCTTGATATCGAGCTTGGACATGGTGCGCATCGTCGTGTTGACCGCCATGCTCCGAGCCGGTTCACCCGACATCAGGGTGAACAGCGCGGACGGGACCACCTGCCAGCTGAGCCCGTACTTGTCGGTCAGCCAGCCGCAGGGGCCGGGCTCGCCGCCGCCGGAGGTCAGCGCGTCCCACAGTCGATCGACCTCCTCCTGGGTCTCCACGATGACCTGCACGGACGCCGAATCGTTGAGCGGGTGGCCGGGTCCGCCGTTGAGCAGCGTGATCGAGTGCCCGGCGAGCTCGAGGGTCACCACGAACGGCGAGCCGTCCGGGCCGGGGGTGGAGGAGGTGACGGCAGAGTTCGGAATCGCGGCGACGTAGAAATCGGCGGCCTCCCCGACGTTGGCATCGAACCAGAAGAAGGTGTTGACGGTGGTGCTCATGATGGGCTCCTCGCGATGTGGTGAAGCTGTTGTCACCTATCGGTCGGAGCCGGTTTCGCGTCTTCTACCTATCTCGGAAACTTTTCTCGAAATCTTTTTCCGGCCCTGTCGGTGCGACCCCATAGGGTGGGAGTCGGCCGTGTAGGGAGCGGCCGGCGAAGGCGGGTAGTGCAATGTCTTATGACGCTGGGGATCTGTGGGCGATCATTCGAGCGGCGGAGCTGGTCAGGGATTCGCACGAGGCGTATCTACTACGCCTGCGATTCGCCGACGAGCTGCGCAAATTATGGGCCAACGATTTCTCCGGCAGTGCGGGCCGCGAGCTGATGGAGGTGCTGGAACAGGCGATGCGGGCGGTGAACGCGGCCGGCTATCGCACCGCCCCGCCCCCGGATCGCCGGGTCGAATCGGTGGTGGACGATCCCACCGCCGATCCGGGACTCCGGGTGTTGCAGATGAACTCCGCGACCACCAGAGCCGTTGAGCCCGAACGCGTCTACGGCCCTTGGCGCGTGCGCCGCCGGGAACGGTCCCGCGAACGCGGGCTCGGCCGGGAGCGGTGAGAACGCCCGTGGCCCGTCACTGACGGTAGGTCGCCAGGAACCGCCCGATGCGTTCGATGAACGCCTCGAGATCGTCCGCGTGCGGCAGGGTGACGATCCGGAAGTGGTCGGGCTCGGGCCAATTGAAGCCGGTGCCCTGCACGATGTGGATCTTCTCCTGCAACAGCAGGTCGAGCACGAACTGCTCGTCGTTGTGAATGGGGTACATCGAGCGGTCGATGCGCGGGAACGCGTACAGCGCACCCTTGGGCTTCACGCACGAGACACCGGGAATGGCGTTCAGCGCCTCCCACGCGCGGTCGCGCTGCTCGTGCAGCCGGCCGCCGGGCCGGGTGAGGTCGAAGATGCTCTGGTGCCCGCCGAGTGCGGCCTGAATCGCCTGCTGGGCAGGGACATTCGCGCACAGGCGCAGGCCCGCGAGCATGGTCAGGCCCTCGAGGTAATTCTGAGCGTGCTCGGTGGGACCGGATACGACGAGCCAGCCCGAGCGGAAACCGGCCGCGCGGTAGGACTTGGACAGACCCGAGAAGGTGAGCACCAGCAGATCGGGGGCCAGGGTCGCGGTGCAGGTGTGGTTCAGGCCGTCGTACAGGATCTTGTCGTAGATCTCGTCGGAGAAGACCACGAGATTGTGGCGGCGGGCCACCTCGAGGATCTCGCGCAGCACCTCGGGTGAGTACACCGCGCCGGTCGGATTGTTCGGGTTGATCAGCACCAGCGCCCGCGTCCGATCGGTGATCTTGGATTCGATATCGGCCACATCCGGGAACCAGTCCGAGGACTCATCGCAGATGTAGTGCACGGCCCGGCCGCCGTTGAGCGCGGTGGCCGCGGTCCAGAGCGGGAAATCCGGTGCGGGAACGAGGACTTCATCGCCGTTCTCCAGCAGCGCGGTCATGGCCATCATGATCAGTTCGGAGACGCCGTTGCCCAGGTACACGTCTTCGACGTCCACGCCCTCGAGCCCGAGGGTCTGGTAGTACTGCACCACCGCGCGGCGGGGGGACAGCAGTCCCTTCGAGGAGGAGTAACCGCTGGAAACCGGCAGGTTGCGGACCATGTCCTGCAGCAGATCCGCGGGTGCCTCGAAGCCGAAGGGCAACGGATTGCCGGTATTGAGCTTCACCACGTGATGACCCTCGGCCTCGAGCCGCGCGGCATGCTCCGCGACCGGTCCGCGGATCTCATATGACACACCCGCGAGCTTGCTCGACTGCTTGACCTGCATGGACGTCCCTTCTCGATGCGCTTGTCACACACCTTACTTGGATTTTCCAAGTTTGCACTTGGAATTTCCAAGCGAGTGGTTACAGTGGAAGCGTGCCACGTCGAAGCTACGACCACTACTGCGCGGTCAGCCGCGCCCTCGAACTCGTGGGCGACCGCTGGAGTCTGCTGGTGGTTCGCGAACTGTGTTCGGGCCCGCGCAGATACAGCGATCTGTTCGCGGATCTACCGGGTATCAGCACCGATATGCTCGCGGCCCGGCTCAAGGAATTGGAGCGCGACGAGATTCTCGTGCGCCGGCGCGTCGGGCCGCGCGCGGGGACCGCGCTGTACGAGCTGACCGAATCCGGTGCGGCACTGCGACCGGCACTCGACGCGCTGTCGCAGTGGGGCGCACCACTGCTGGGCGAGCGCCGGGCCACCGATGCCGTGCGAGCGCACTGGTTCGCCCTGCCACTGGGACGCGCTGTGGCCGAACAGCTTCCGGAGGGAATCGTCACGGTGCACATCGGGGAGACGACACTGCACTACGTGATCACCGGTGGTGGCATCACGCATTACGACGGACCGGCCGACTCGGCGGATCTGGAACTGCGCCTGGATTTCGCGGCCGCGGCCGACATCGCCACCGGAGTCCGTACGCTCGCCGAGGCGGCGCACGGACTGCCGTGACTCATCCGTGCAGGTAGCGCACCAGGTGCTCGCGTTCGTTCTCCAACTCGGAGATCTGGTTCTTGACCACATCGCCGATGCTGACCACCCCGACCATCCGGCCATCGGCCACGACCGGCAGATGTCGAATGCGGTGCTCGGTCATGGTCGCGTTGAGCGTTTCCACGCGATCGTCGGGGGAACAGGTGTGCACGACGGCGGTCATGATCGCCGAGACCGGCTGCTCGAGTAGCCCCGCACCAGCGAGGTGTAGTCGCCGCACGACATCGCGCTCGGAGGCTATGCCGGTCAGGACCACACCGTCCGCGGAGACCACCACCGCGCCCACATTGTGTACCGCCAGTACCCGCAGCAGTTCGCGCACGCTCGCATCGGGTGCGATCGTGATGACGCCGGGTCCTTTTCGACGCAGTATCTCCGAGATTCGCATATGTCCACCGCCAGTTTCCTCGGACCATCGATGTATCTCAGGATCCCGCTTTTACCTGCCCTTGAACATCAACGATTGCGAATTGATGCCTAACTCGACGGGAGTGCATCGAGTGCGGCTTCGATAGCGCGGTGAAATGTCGGATATGCGTAGATCATGGTGCGGAGAGTGCTGGTCGGGACCTCAGCGTGCACGGCGAGCGTGAGAGCGGAGAGCACTTCACCACCGGTGGGACCCATGGACGTCGCGCCGACGAGCACACCGCGATCGGCATCCTCGACGAGTTTGATGAAGCCCTCGTTGCCGACCTTGTGAATCCAGCCGCGCGTGCTGGCGGGGATGTCGTACTTTCCGACGCGGACGGTCAAACCCGCCGCTCGCGCCTGTTCTTCGGTCAGTCCGACCGATCCGACCTCGGGATCGGTGAAGGTCACCCGCGGCACCGCCCGATACTGAGCGGTCTCGCCGGACTCACCGAGAATATCGGCCGCCGCGATCCGCGCCTGATACATCGACATATGTGTAAAGGCCCCGTGCCCGGCGACATCGCCGATCACCCAGAGCCCATCGGCAGCCCGCATGCGCTCATCGACGTCGATCGACTTCGCTTGTTCGTCCAGCCCGAGCACGCCGATGCCCAACGCGGCGAAGTCCGTCCGCCGTCCCGTGGCGACCAGCAACCGCTCCCCCCGCACCGGTTCGCCTTCGCTCATAGTGACGGTGAATTCATGCCCGTCGTACTCGACACCCGCGGCGCGCGCACCACTGCGCACGGTGATGCCCTCGGCCTCGAATACCTCCGCCAGCAGTGCACTCGCTTCCGGTTCATCCTGCGGCACCAGCCTTTTGGGCACGACGATGGTGACCCGAACCCCGAACCGCGCGAACAATTGCGCGAACTCGGAGCCGACCGGCCCACCACCCAGCACAATCAGCGATGCGGGCAATTCGGTAACCCGCACGGCTTCGCGATTGGTCCAATAGGGCGTATCCGCCAGCCCCGGCAGCGGCGGCACCGCCGGCGCCGTTCCCGGATTGAGCACGACAGCCCGAGCCCGGAAAACTCGCTCCCCCTGCTCGGTCGCCACGGTCACCTCCCCGGGCGCGGAAATCCTGCCCCACCCCCGGACGAAGGTCCCACCCGCCTTCTCGAACCGCTCAACCGCGGCCGAATCATCCCAATTATCAGTGGCTTCATCCCGAATCCGAGCCGCCACCGGCCCCCACTCGGGCTTCACAACGGCTTCCCCCGCAAGCTCGTTCACCCGCCCGGCCTCGGCCAGCACGTCCGCCGCCCGAACCATGATCTTGGTGGGCACACAGGCGAAGTAGGGACACTCACCGCCCACCAACCGTCCTTCGACTCCCACGACATTCAACCCACCGCGGGCCAACCGAGCGGCGACATCCTCCCCACCCGGTCCCATCCCCACCACAACCGCATCGACAGTCTCCACCGACATCCCGCCACTCCCTCTCCGCATTCCGTCCCGTTGCCCCACCAGCATCACCCCAACCTTCGCTCCCCGCACCGACCACCCCGGCACGTCGCGCCCCCGGATCTCCGTTCGCACTTGACGCGACTTCGCACGGACTGTCCGGAGGTAGCCGCGTCGGGGCCGAATCAGTGTGGTGCGCAGGGGTACAGGCTCAGCCGTGTGTCTGCGGTCGGACTCCCTGGCGGGGCGAGTTGTGCCGCGAATCGCCACACATCACGGAGTGCCATCGTCGTGCGCCACGTTCGGCACTGGTGCGCGATGAATCGCGGGAGTGGGACGTGCGTTGACGGTGAGTGGCAGCGGGAATTAGGTTCGGCTGGTGCCGGTCGAAGAGGACAGTTGCGGATACCGCTGGAGCGATGTGCCCGCTGACCAGCTGCGAGCCGAAGTGGGCGAAGCATTGCGCACATTTCCGCGACGGTCCATCGCAGCGGATGGCCGGCGGCCCGCAGCAGTGTTGATCGCGATCGTGGAGCAGGACGGGCAACAGGGAATCTGGCTGACCGAGCGATCGCCGAGTCTCCGCGCACACGCCGGTCAATTCGCACTGCCCGGCGGCAAACTCGATCCCGGCGAGGACGCGATAGCGGCGGCACTGCGTGAGCTGCACGAGGAGCTCGGTGTGCTTCTTCCCGACTCCGCGGTTCTCGGGCTGCTCGACGACTATCCGACCCGGTCCGGCTACATCATGACGCCGGTGGTGGCTTGGGCCGAGAATTCCCCGGTTCCTATTCCCGACCCAGCCGAAGTGGCTGTGCTGCACTGGATCCCGATGTCTGAATTGGACGTCGAGCCTCGATTCACGGATATTCCGGGCTCTGACAACCCGGCGATCAAGCTTCCTCTGCTCGGGGGGCATCTTCATGCGCCTACCGCTGCGATCCTCTATCAGTTTCGTGAAGTGGTGTTGCGGCACCGTCATACTCGGGTCGACCACTACGACCAGCCTCGGTTCGCTTGGGAGTGAGTGTGTGGCGGGGCTCGGGTTCGGGTGGGTAGTCGTTGATCGCCGTCGGCGGGTCGTTGATATTGCGGTCTCAGCGCTACCGGGCTGATAGGCGGGACCGAGATTTGTGGATGCGTTGCCGGGTTTCGGGTTATCGGCGGGATGGGTAGCTGGTTGCGTTGACAGACGACTGGATGGCGAGAACCAGCGGGGATCGGTCGGGGGTCTCGCTGCGGTCCCAGCCCCCGCAGGGAGAGCAGCCTGGATAACGAGAACCAGCGGAGTGCGGTTG
>NZ_JBEXUS010000063.1:0-45844 GCF_040614455.1 Nocardia sp. NPDC005978 | reverse complement strand
CCGGGGTGGTGGGCGGTGGACTTTACGGTGCTTTAAATTGTGGGCAGTACACCGCTTTGGGGGGGGGGGCGCCCCGGGGCGGGGCGGGCCGCCACCGGCACGCGAGAAAGTCAGGCGGCGCGTCGGCCGCGCGCGAGCAGCGGGTAGGCCGCGCACACCAGCGCACCCCACACCACGCCGACGATGATCGCGGTTCGACCGGCCTCGGTGAAGAACAGCAGCACCACCACCAGCAGCAGGAAGCCCAGCGCCAGCGCTGTGCTGACCGGCGCGCCCGGCAGCCGGTAGTCGCTCGCGGGCAGCAGCCCCCGCCGTACCCGGGCCCGGTACAGGAAGTGGCAGACCAGGATCATGCCCCAGACGAAGATGATGCCGATGGTCGAGACCGAGGTGATGTACGCGAACGCCTTGTCCGGGGAGAAGTAGTTCACGCCGACGCCGATCACCATGACCGCCGCCGACAGCGCGATGCCGGCCGAGGGCACCGACCGAGAGCTGAGCGCGCCGAGCCGGGCCGGGGCCTCCTCCCGCTGGGCGAGGCTGCGCAGCATGCGCCCGGTGGAGTAGATGCCGGAGTTGCAGGACGAGAGCGCCGCGGTGAGCAGCACGAAGTTGATGATGGCGGCCGCGCCGGGGATGCCGATCTGCTCGAAAACTTCCACGAAGGGACTGCGCCCGGCGTGGAAGGTCCGCCAGCTCGAGACCGACATGATGATGACGAGCGCGCCGATGTAGAACAGCCCGATGCGGAACGGCAGCGTGTTGATGGCCTTGCGCAGGGTGTTCTTCGGGTCGCGGGCCTCGCCGGCGGTGACGCCGACCAGTTCCACGCCGACGTAGGCGAACAGCACGATCTGCAGGACCAGCAGGGTCTGGCCGAAGCCGTTCGGGAAGACGCCGCCGTCGTTCCACAGATTGGCGACCGTCGGGTTCGTGGCCTGTCCGAAGTGGAAGATGAGGACACCAAGGCCGATGAGGATCATGGCGATGATGGCGGTGACCTTGATGGCCGAGAACCAGAACTCGCCCTCGCCGAACAGGCGCACCGAGACCATGTTCGCCAGGAACATGATGCCGAGCACCACGAGCGCGGTCACCCACTGCGGTATCGCGAACCAGTACTGCACGTACTTGCCCGCCACGGTGATCTCGGCCATGCAGGTGGCGACCCAGACCGCCCAGTAGGTCCAGCCGGTGGCATAGCCCGCGAAACGGCCCAGGAATTCGTTGGCGTACTCGGCGAAGCTGCCCGCGACGGGCCGATAGGTCAGCAGTTCGCCCAGCGCACGCATGATGACGAAGATGGCCAGACCGGCCGCCAGATAGGCCAGGATGAGCGCCGGGCCCGCCTGCTCGATCGCGCCGCCCGCGCCGTAGAACAGGCCGGTGCCGATGGCGCCGCCGATCGCGATCATCTGGATGGTGCGGGGCGAGAGGCCGCGCGCATACCCCTCGTCGGTGGTGGCCGAGCCCGGCTCGGTGGCCTGTCTTTCCGAGGCTGTCACAAACGTTCCTTCCACACGTGCGTGCGGCCGCACCGAGCCTCGCCGTCGTGCGCGCGGGACGCCGGGGACCGCGCCGAGCTTGCCGACGGGTTGCCGAGCTCGGTCCGAGGCGTGTCAGATTACCGGAGGCGAACCACACGTCCAGACCGGAGTTACCGGTCGGTATCCTCGTCCACCAGCTCCAGGCCGGTGACCACCTCGGTCTCGATTCGAATGACGTGATCGCTCGGCATGTTGACCCACGGGTCCAGCAGGGTCACGTAGCGCCGCACCTGTTCTCGGTCGGTGACCACCCGGGCGACGCCGGTGACGATGACGCTCCAGCCGCTGCGGGTCTGCTCGTCGAAATCGTCAACCTCGTAGGCGACGACCTGCCCGTCACCCCGCAGCAGACTTGCGCCCAAATGCGCACGCACGACGACGGCGTCCAGCTCCACAATGTGATTGACGGGCCGAATGATCGGAACACCGCGGCGGGAGAAACAGATTCGGCCGTATTGCGCCCCGGCCAAGCGTTTCAGTGAATCGGCAGCCGAGAGCTCGCGGAGCTTTCGAACACCATCGCCGACCATCTCTCCGATTGTGGCCGAAACATCCGATTTATGCCAATTGTGTTGCCGCAACGCGCGGTTCGGGATGAGATTCTCAGCGCACCGGGGGCACGTCTACCTGGGCCGGAACCTTGTCCGTGCGCAAGCCCTTCCAGCTCGGCATGCGCAGCCGCCCACCTCGGAATTCGCGGTACTGTACGTCTCCCACCAGGATGGTCTCGACCCAGCGCCAGCCGGCGGCGGCCGCCTCGGGCGGCGTCTGCTCGAAAGGACTTGCCGGGACCGCGATTTGATCGAGCGTGTCGCGAATGGCGCGGCGCGCCGCATGGGTGAATCCGGTACCGACATTCCCCAGGAAGACCAATCGCCCGTTCTCGTCGTGCGCGCCCAGCACCAGCGAGCCGAAGGTCGATTCCATCGCGCCGGTCCCCGGCGTCCAACCGGCAACCACCACTTCGGTGTTGTTCCGCAGCGCGGTCTTGATCCAGGCGGGTGAGCGGCGGCCCGGAAGGTAGACCGAATCGATGCGTTTGGAGACGATTCCCTCCAGCCGGTGCTCTTCCGCGGCGTAGAGCAACTTCCGGGCGTCCATGCCGACCCAGTGCGGCGGGGCGGACAACGGCGCGGGCAGGTCCAGGTCGGCGAGCCGGGCCCGGCGGTCCAGGTAGGTCTCGCCCGTGACGTCCAGGTCGCCGACGGTCAGGACGTCGAAGACGAAGAAGCGCACGGGCACCTCGGCGAGCAGTTGCTCGCCCGGGCGCTCCACGTGCATGCGGCGCTGCAGCAGCCCGAAGGACGGCGCCCCATCGCGTTCGGGGGCCACGATCTCACCGTCGAGCACGAGGGTTCCGTTGCCCGGCACCGCTTTCAGGGCCGCCACGATCTCGGGGTACGAGGAGCCCACGGCGTTGCCGGCACGACTGTAGAGCGAACACTCTCCGTCCCGGCGCACCGCGATGATGCGGACGCCGTCCCATTTCATCTCGACTGCCCACTCGGGGCCGTTCGGCGGGCGGCCCGCGGTCGCCAGCATGGGGGCGGGAACGTGTGCGAGCGGCCAGACCACGGCGGCCGCTACCCGCGCCGGCAATCAGACATGGGGAACATGCCCGGGAGTTTGCCTCCAGATCGCGCGCGGGTCGCGGCGGCTCGCCGTGGTCGACCCGGTTGTTACGCCGCGGGGCGGCTGTCCGCGCTACTTGGCGGAGATGCCCTGCTGACGCAGTACGTCCAGGACCTCGCCGTAGCTGAGCGAGGAGGTGACGTCCAGGGTCTCCGACGCGGCGTCGGTGCTGACCGCGCTGACCGAATCCATGCCGCGCAAGGTCTGCTCGGCGAGGTTGGCCTCGCTGGAGAAATGCGGCAATTCGAACCTGTAGCCCATGACGGCCACCCTTTCTACGGGGTTCCACTGACACGGACGCAGTAGCCGGATCGGCGCGGGTCAAACCTGCCGGACCCGGTCGCGCCCCGTCTCCTTTGCGCCACAGCCCTTCTCACCGCACCGGCCTAGAGTCGGTTCATGATCGCGATTCCGGACGCCTTCGCCCAGCTCACGATCGCCCGCGAGGGAGCGGCCGGGCGAACCTGGATCGCGGCGCTGCCGGGCCTGTTCGACGAACTGCTGGACAGCTGGTCCTGCACCCCGGCGGGTGCGGCGATGCACGGTCATGTCGGGGTCATCGTCCCGGTCCGGCACGCGGAGCTGCCGCCGGCGGTGCTGAAGGTCTCGTTCCCCCATCCCGGCAACGTCCACGAACCCCATGCCTTCGCCGCGTGGAACGGGCGCGGGGCGGTACGGCTGTTCCGGCGGGCCGACGACCGCTTCGCCATGCTGCTGGAGCGGGCGGGTTCGGACACCCTGGCCACGGTCACCGATCATGAACGGGCGCTGCGGATTCAGGGTGACCTCGCGCGGCGGCTGGCGGTGCCCGCGCCGCCCGGGGTCCCCGCGCTGGCCGACGCCGTGCCGCGCTGGGAACGCGACATGACTTCGACCGCGGCGGCTTTCGATCATCCGCTGCCGCCCGCCGTGTACGGCGCCGCGCTGGCCACGCTGCGCGAACTCGGTCCGGAGCGGCCCGCGACGCTGGTGCACGGCGATCTGCACGACGCCAACATCCTGGCCGCCGAACGGGAACCGTGGCTCGTCGTGGACCCCAAGGGGCACTCGGGCGACCCGGCCACCGACGCGCTCAACGTGATTCGCAGTCCCCGGTACCTGGAAGTGCTGCGCGGCCCCGATCTGCGGGCTCGGGTCCATCGCCTGCTGCACGTGTACTGCGACGCGGCGGACATCGACTTCGACCGCGCCCGCCGCTGGACGCAGGCCGGGGCGGTGCGCGAATCCCTGTGGGGCAGAGCGCACGGCGACCCCGACTGGCTGGTGGCGGCCACCGACGACCTGGCAGCGGTTCTGACCTGATGGTTCGTGCCGAGACCGGCGGCGGCGACCGCGACGTGGCGGGCACGCTGTCGCGAACATCGCTCGCCGCGACGGCGGGTTCACCCATCGGCTCGCGGCGCGAGCGACGCCGCGGGCTGTCATTGTATTGGGCGACAACAGGACGATGGATGCGCCGACGCGCGTCCCGGTGAGGAACGAACAATGAGCTTCGCGGACAAGTACGGCCCCTGCGCGCTGGTGGTGGGCGCGGCCATCGGATTGGGGGCCGAGTTCAGCCGGCAGCTCGCCGCGCGGGGTCTGGATCTGATCCTGGTGTCGCTCGAGACCGACGAACTCGCCGCGCTGGCCAAGGAACTCGAAGCAGCGCACGGGATTCGGGCGCAGACCGTCGTGGGCGACATCACGGCGCCGGAGACCCTGGCGCAGATCGAGCTGTGCGGGGCGGGCACCGAGATCGGCCTCGTCGTCTACAACGCGGGACTGTCGATCTGCGGGGAGTGGGTCGATACGCCGCTGGAGAGTCATCTGAAGGTGCTGGACGTCAACGTCACCGGCATGTACCGGGTCGTGCACCGCTACGCCGCGCCGATGCTCGAGCGCGGGCGCGGCGGCGTCATCCTGCTCAGCTCCATGTCCGGATTGCTCGGCACCCCGATGTACGCGTCCTACGCGAGCACCAAGGCGCTCACCCTGCACCTGGCCGAAACCCTGTGGGAGGAATGGCGATCCAAGGGCGTGGACATCACCGCCGTCATCCCCGGCGCGACCGAGACCCCGGGGTATCGCAAGGACAACCCCCGCGAAAACCGTTCCACCCCCGACGTCATGGCGGTGGGCCCGGTGGTGGCCGCGGGCCTGAACGCGCTCGGCCGCCGGCCGTCGGTGATTCCGGGTCGGCTCAACAGAATCAGCGGCACGCTGCTGACGAGACTGCTCCCCCGCCGGACCGCCATCGGCATCATGGGACGCTCGATGCGCTCGACCTACGGAGGCCGGTAACCCGGGAAACTCACCGCGTGGGAATCCGTTCGCGGCCGACGTGCCCGGCTGCGAACGGATTCCGCGTTCTCGGCCGGCTAGACGACCTTCGCGTCGATGAGCAGGGTCCAGATCTCGGCCTGATCCACCACCTGCACGCCGAGCTTCTCGGCCTTGGTGAGCTTGCTTTCGCCCACGCCCGCGCCGGTGATCAGCATGTCGGTGTTGGCCGAGACCGAGGACGCGGCGGTGGCGCCGGCCTTCTCGCACAGCCGCTGGAAGGTCGGCCGGGCCACCTTCTCACCCGAGCGGGGATCCGCCAGCGCGCCGGTGATGACGACCGTCTTGCCCGCCAGCGGCGCGCCCGCGGCCACCACCGGGGGCAGATCCTCCGCGCGAACGTCCAGGGAGACACCGTATTCGCGCAGGCGCTCGAGCTCGGGCCGCAGCCGCGCCAGGTGCGAGGTCAGTGACGCGGCCACCTTGGCGCCGATGTCCTCGACCTCGACCAGGCGCTCCTCGCCCGCGTCGGCGACCTCCTCGAGGGAACCGAAGCCCGCGCGGGCCAGCCGCGCCGCGGTGCCCTCCGAGGCCATGGGAATCGACAGGCCGATGAGTGCGCGGCGCAGGCCGACCTGGCGGCTGGCGTCGATCGAATCGATCATGCGCTGCGCGGAAACCTCACCGACGCGGTCGAATTCGAGGAGCCGATCCTTGGTGAGGGTGTAGAAGTCCGAGGGGTTCTCCAGGATGCCCGCCTCGGCCAGGCGCTCGATCCACACCTGGCCGATGGCGTCGATGTCCGCCGCCGCGCGCGAGGCCCAGTGGATGAGCCTGCGCACCGATTGGGCGGGACAGGAGGCGTTGGTGCAGAACAGTTCCCGGCTGTTGCCCTGTTCGGTGACCGGCTGGGCGCAGGACGGGCAGACGGTCGGCGCGACGATGTCGATCTCCTCGCCGGTGCGCTTGGCGGCGTCGAGAACGCCCGCCACGAACGGGATCACGTCGCCCGCGCGGCGCACCAGCACCGTGTCGCCGACCTTGATGTCGCGGGCGCGGATCACCTCCTGGTTGGCCAGGGTGGCCTTGGTGACCGTGGTGCCGCCCACGAAGACCGGCTCGAGCCAGGCCACGGGGACGATCTTGCCGGTCTTGCCCACATCCCAGATGACCTCGCGCAGCAGGGTGGTCTTCTCCTCGGCCGCGAATTTGAACGCCAGTGCGCCGCGCGGGGAGTTGGAGCGGGTTCCGGCCGCCGCGTAGGCATCTCGATCGGCCAGGCGCAGCACCGCGCCGTCCAGGTCGTAGTCCAGGTCGTTGCGATCGGCCTCGATGACGCCGATCGCGGCCTGCGCCTGCTCGGCATCGGCGCAGTGCCGCATCCGCGCGCCGGCAATGCCGAGCGTGCGCAGCCCCTCTTCCAGGTCGACCGCGGTGTCCTCGTCGGTGTCCAGGTCGAAGCCGAAGAACTGCAGCCGCCGTTCGGCGACCGTGGCCGGGTCCTTGGCGCGCAGTGTGCCCGCCGCGGCGTTGCGCGGATTGATCAGCGGCTTGTCCGGATGCGCGGTGTTGTAGGCCAGGAAGGTCGAGCGCAGCATGACCGCCTCGCCGCGCACCTCCACCCGTCCCGGGGTGTCGATGCGGTCGGGCACGCCGTCGACCAGCGCGCGCACCAGCGGGGTCACGTCGTCACCGGTGGTGCCGTCGCCGCGGGTGGCCGCGACCTGTAGCCGCCCGTCCTCGTAGACCAGGGACAGTGACAGCCCGTCGAGCTTGGGCATCACCACGACCGACTGCCCCGGGAACCGGTCCAGGAAGGCCGCGACCTGCTCGGGCTTGGTCGCCTTCTCCAGCGAGAGCATGGGCCGCGAATGCCGGATCGGGGCGTGCAGCACGCCCGGCGCGCCGACCTCGTCCAACGGGTTCGGGTCGGGCGCGAGTTCGGGATTGGCCTCGATCAGAGCGCGCAGCTCGTCCTCGACGGCGTCGTAATCGGCGTCCGCGACCAACGGCGAGCCCTGATAGTAGGCCTCGCGCAGCTCCACGATGCGTGTCGCGAGCTCTCGGATGTTCTCCCCAATTTCCACGACATGGGACGCTACCCATACCCACTGACAGCCGCATGAACCGACCGGTACTGCCGGGCGGCGGGCCGGGCCGGGCACCCGCGTCAGCGGGGATCGCCGTGACCGGCGACGAAGGCCGCGACCCGGCCGAGTTGCCGGGTGGCCGGGTCGGTCAGCGGCTCGACGATCAGGGCCGGCATGCCGACCCGCCGCGCCGCGCCGTCCCGGTTCTCCCGATCCCCGACCATCAGCGTCGCCGCGGCCCGGGTTCCGAGCCGCGCGAGCATCTCCTCGAAGATCGCCGGGTCCGGTTTCTGCACGCCGGCCTCGCACGACAGGACGAAGGCCCGCTCCGGGATTCGATCGAACGGCGGGTCGCGGAAGAACGGCCTGATGTCGAAGTGGATATTACTCAGCACGCCGACCGCGCGACCGCTGTCGAATAGGGCGGCAACGGTTTCGGCGGCGTCGGCGGCGAAGGTGTTGTACGACGGATCCGAATCCACGTCCCAGAGTGCCCGGGCGAGAGCGTCATCGAGCCCCGCGTCGGCGAACACCCCGAAATAGGTTTCGCGATGGCGTTTTTCGCCGATGTTGCCGTCCGGGGCCTGGAGCCGGCGGCGGAGTTCGGGGGTGTGGATCCTGCTCAGTACCGCGTCGATCGCCGCGTCGTCGACGACCGCGCCCGAGGCTGCGGCGTGGCGTCGTCGCAGCGCCTCGCGCACCCATCCGCGCGCGTCGAGTTCGCTGACAAGGGTGCCGCGCCAATCGAAGACGACCGCGGCGATCCCGGAGGCGGGCGAAACCGGCAGCTCGGGACTGTCAGGTGAATTCGGCATGATGTCCGACATCAGATCAGGCGCGGCCGTGTGGCCGACGCGGGACCCGCGCACGGCGACCGCAGAATTCCTACGCCCGCAGGCGCGAAAACCGGGAGCGGCGCGCCGCGAACAACGCTCCGATCGCCAGGTTTGATGCCTCGAGCAGCGGGAATTGCAGCACCATGTTCACCATCATCGGGCTTATCGCCCTCCTCGGCGCGGTGGCCATCGGTGTCGCCGGCATACAGGCCAACAGCGGCGAAGACCACGTGCTCGCCAATGGTTTCACCGTATTCGACCACGCCTACGGCGGCTCCTCGGGGCTGTTGTTCGCCTATGGCATCCTCATCGGCGCCGTGGGTACCTGCGGGCTCATCATGATGCTCGCGGGGCTGTGGACCACATCGCGGCGCGGCGCCATCGCCCGCCGGGAGCTGAGACAGTCACGGCGCGAAATGGCCGCGGCGCGAACCGAACTCAGCAAGCCCGTACCCGCCCCGACTGCGCCGAAGCCCTCGGCGCCCGCGGCTGCCAAGCCCGCGGCGGCCGCACCGGCTCAGGAACCGACCTGGTCGTTCAACAAGTTCCTGAACCGCACCCAGAGCTCCAAGCCGGTGGGCTCCGGCGCGGCCGAATCGCTCTCGAAATAGGAATCGATCATGGTTATTTTAGGTCTTGTCCTGCTCATCGCCGGTTGGCTCCTCGGCTTCTCGCTGCTGACCACCCTCGGCATCATTCTGCTGGTGGCGGGCGTGGTCCTGTGGGCGCTCGGCTCGGCCGGCCGGCCGGTCGGCGGGAGACGCTGGTATTACTGACCCACTGCTAGGTACAGAGCGCCGCGGGGCCCATCCGCTAGCGTCGCACCCATGACGGTGACGGTGCTTGTTCCGGATGATTACGGCCTCGCGGCGCTTTCGCGCGTGGACGGGGTTCGCGCGCTGCGCTTCTCCCCCGGCAAGCCGTTGCCGGACGGCGCCGAGAAGGCCGAGATCCTGGTCCCCGGATTCCTGGTCGGTCCCGAGGCCGCGCGCATCGTGCACGCGCTGCCCGGCCTGCGCCTGGTGCAGTTGCTCACCGCCGGCGCGGAGTCCTGGGTCGGGAAAGTGCCCGAGGGCGTGCGCATCTCGATCGCACGGGCCGCGCACGGGGCCAGCACGGCCGAATGGGTCATGACCGGACTGCTGAGCGTGTATCGCGAATTCACCGGGTTCGCGGTGGCACAGCGCGAGCACCGCTGGACCCAGCATCAGACCGATACCCTGCACGGCAAGCGAATTCTGATCGTGGGCGCGGGAAATCTCGCCGAGGAACTGCGGCGCATGCTCGCCCCGTTCGGCACCACGGTGGCGCTCGTAGGCACCACCGCTCGCGACGGCGTACACGGGATCGACGAATTGCCCTCGCTGCTCGGCGATTTCGACGCCGTCGTGCTCATGGTCCCGGTGACGAGCCGGACCGTCGGCATGGTGGACGCGGCCTTCCTGGCCCGCATGGCCGACGGCGCGATTCTGGTCAACGCGGCACGCGGCCCGGTGGTCCGCACAGATGATCTGCTCGCCGAACTTCACACCGGCCGCCTGCGCGCGATCCTCGACGTCACCGACCCCGAACCCCTGCCCGCCGGCCACCCGCTCTGGGACGCGCCCGGCCTGCTGCTCACCCCGCACGTGGGCGGCAGCAGTCGCGGCAGCATGGAACGCGGCTGGGCCGTCGCCACCGAGGAGATCGCCCGCTACGTCGCCGGCGAGGAACCCCGCAACCTGGTGCACGGCGAGTACTGACCCGAGAATCCGCAGCTCAGCCGCCCGGCCACCGGCCGAAACCCCGCCCGCACGCCGAAAGCACCTCCCGACAGATACCCACCTAGGGTATATAGTCGAGATCATGTCCACTGATCATGCTTCGTCCGGTTCCGGCACGGACCCGACCCATTCGGGCCATGAGCACGACGGACACGCGGGCCACACCCCACCGGCCACCCACCCGCCGACGGTGGCCGATTCGGGCAACGGCACCGGATCCGCGGGTTCCGGCCCGGCCGGCATGACCAGCCATTCGGACCACGCCGACCACAGCACACGGCCGGACCACGCCGGGCACGACGGGCACGGACAGCACAGCGGCCACGGCGGGCACGGGGACCACGTCGCCATGTTCCGGCGGATGTTCTGGATCATGCTGGTGATCGCGATCCCGACCGTCGCGGCGGACATGATGTTCGCGGACCTCGTCGGGTACAGCGTGCCCGGGGCGCTGAAGTGGGTCTCGCCCGCGCTGGGCACGCTCATGTACGTCTGGGGCGGGCGGCCGTTCCTGACCGGGGCGGTGTCCGAGATCCGGGCGCGGCAGCCGGGGATGATGCTGCTCATCGCGCTGGCGATCACGGTGGCGTTCGTCGCGTCCTGGGGCTCGACGCTCGGGCTGCTCTCGCACGAGCTGGATTTCTGGTGGGAGCTGGCGCTGCTCATCGTGATCATGCTGCTCGGGCACTGGATCGAGATGCGCTCGCTCGGGCAGGCGTCCAGCGCGCTGGAATCGCTGGCCGCACTGCTGCCCGACGAGGCCGAGCGGGTCGAGGACGACGGGACGGTCACCACGATCGCGCTGGATCAGCTGCGGACCGGCGAGCTGGTCGTGGTGCGGCCGGGCGGGCGCGTGCCCGCGGACGGCGTCGTGGAATCCGGCGCCGCGGACGTGGACGAATCCATGGTGACCGGCGAATCCCGCCCGGTGCGGCGCGGCCCCGGCGATCCGGTGGTCGCGGGCACAGTCACCACCGATTCCGCACTGCGCGTGCGCATTTCGGCGGTCGGCACCGACACCACGCTGGCCGGGATTCAGCGCCTGGTCGCCGAGGCCCAGAACTCGACCTCGCGCGCGCAGGTGCTCGCCGACCGGGCGGCGGGCTGGCTGTTCTGGTTCGCCTCGGGTTCGGCGGTGCTGACCGCGATCGTGTGGACCCTGCTCGGCGAGCCGGATTCGGCGGTGACGCGCACCATCACCGTGCTGGTCATCGCCTGCCCGCACGCGCTCGGCCTGGCCATCCCGCTGGTCGTGTCCATCGCCACCGAGCGCGCGGCCAAGGCGGGCATCCTCATCACCGATCGCCGGGCGCTGGAAGCCATGCGGACCGTGGACGCGGTGCTGTTCGACAAGACCGGCACCCTGACCCGCGGCGAACCGGCCGTGGTCGGGGCCGCGGCGACCACGGCGGCGATCAGCGAGGACGAGGTGGTTGCCCTGGCCGCGGCCGCGGAATCCGACAGCGAGCACCCGCTGGGCCGAGCCATCGTGCAGGCCGCGGCCGATCGCGGGCTGACCGTGCCAACGGCCGGAGACTTCGCCGCCCGCAACGGAATCGGGGTCACGGCGACCATCGGCGGCGCGACCGTGAGCGTGGGCGGTCCCGGCATGCTCACGGAGCACCAGCTCGATCCCGCCCCCGAGGCGGCGCACTGGGCCGAGCAGGGTTCGACCGTGCTGCACGTGCTGCGCGACGGCGCGGTGGTCGGCGCACTCGCCCTGGCCGACGAGATCCGGCCCGAATCCGCCCGCGCGGTCGCCGATCTGCACGCGCGGGGCATCCACGTCGCCATGATCACCGGTGACGCCGAACCCGTGGCCCGCACGGTCGCCGAGCAGCTCGGGATCGACGAGGTGTTCGCCGGGGTCCTGCCGCAGGACAAGGGCGCGAAGGTGCAGGCACTGCAGGACTCGGGTCACCGGGTGGCCATGGTCGGCGACGGCGTCAACGACGCGCCCGCCCTGGCTCGCGCCGACGTCGGCATAGCCATCGGAGCGGGCACCGACGTGGCCATCGCCTCGGCGGGCGTGGTGCTGGCCAGTGACGATCCGCGCTCGGTGGTCTCGGTGATCACGCTCTCGAAGGCGACCTACCGCAAGATGATTCAGAATCTGGTCTGGGCGGCGGGCTACAACATCATCGCCGTACCGCTGGCCGCGGGCGTGCTGGCGCCGTGGGGCGTCACCCTGCCCATGGAGGTCGGCGCACTGCTCATGTCGGCGTCCACGGTCGTGGTCGCGGTCAACGCGCAGTTGCTGCGCCGCCTGGATCTGCGGCCCGCCCCGCTCGAGCCGGTGCGCGAGCCCGCGGCGGCGACCGGGTAACCGATCAGAGCGTGTCCTTGCCGATCGGCCGGTTCAGCTCCCGCCATTCCCGCTCCCACCGCGCGTTGCGCCGGGACTCCAGCACGGCGCTCGCGATCCACACCGAAGCCGCTGCCGCGCACCAGGTCTCGACCAGCAGCGCCAGCCCGGTACCGATCCCCTCGGCCGCCGCGGCGCCCGGCCGGGTCGGCGCGGCGGCGGGTTTGCCGTCGCGCCCGATCCACAGCGGCACCTGCTCCCCCACCTGGGCCAGGGTGTCGACCTCCACCTTCGCGGTCTCCTCCGCGCCCGCGAAGGTCCAGCGCACCCGCGCCTCGTAGCGATCGTGGTACGCCCCGTAGCGATCCGAGGTCCCGAGCCGCACGGCCTGTTCGGTCACCTGCGCCTCCACCCGGGTCTTGCCCGCGTCCTGTGCCGCGATGCGCGCGGCTGCCCCCGTGTAACTTGCCGTCCCCACGGCCCCCGCCACCGGTACCGACACCACCACCGCGATCGCCGCCAGGAACCGCAGCAGAACCTCGAATCGGTCCGAACCTCGCATGAGCGGACTGGGATTCCAGGGCAGCACCCGCCACCACCGAACCGACCAGGACGGAGTCTCCGACACCCGGCCCACCTCCTCCCGGTGCCACACCACCGACTACCCGTTAGCAATACCCACTTCGATACGCCCCGAAAAGTGGTTTGTGCAGGGAAAACGCAACGACACGCTTAAGTGACACGCCGAAGCGACCGAAACTTGCCGATTCCGTTCCCGGCCCGAGCACTTCGGCACCGGCGCGAACTCGAATCCGCACCGCCGGCGCCGGATTCGGCGAGCACCGCGCCCGCGTCCGGCGGCGGACGCGCCGCGCCCGATGCGGGCTCACCGGCCGAGCCCGGAAGCGGCCGCCGCCCGGGAGCGAGCCGTTCACGACACCGCAATGGATGCTGAAAGTTAGCCAGGTAAGGTCGAGGCTGAGCACACGTTCGACCCGGATCCCGCATGTTCGACCCGGGTCCCGCACGTTCGACCGGGATCAGCCGTTCATCGACGAGGGAGGCTTCGGATGGATCTCGCCGCCGACAATCCGCATCAACTGGCTTCGGCCCCGATCGTGGTGGGCGTCGACGGGTCACCGGCGGCCGCCGACGCGGTGCGCTGGGCGGCCGGGGTCGCGGCCGAGCGCGGTCGTGAACTCCTCGTCGCCACCGGCACCAACCTCGACGTGACGCGGGCGCTGCTGGGCTCGTACTCGCAGCTGCAACCCGACGTGACCGAGTCTATTCACCAGTACGGTGACGAAAAAGTCGCCGCGGCAAGCGAACTCGCCCGCGAACTGTATCCGGCGGTGGTCGTGCGCACCGAGGTGAGCAGCGCCCACCCGGCGTCGCTGCTCATAGACCTGTCCGCGACCGCGCATCTTCTCGTGATCGGCGGGCCGGTCGATCGCACCGGTGCGGGCCGGCTCGGGTCGATTCTGCTGTCGGTGGCGAGCAAGAGCGAGGGCGCGGTGGTCGTGGTCCGCGGGGCCGAGCGCCGCTGGAGCGACGGTCCGGTGGTCGTGGGCGTCGACGGCAGCGCCACCAGCGCGGCGGCCACGGCCGCGGCGTTCGAGGAGGCCGCCCTGCGCGGTGTCCCGCTCGTAGCCGTGCATGCCTGGCAGGAACCTCTCTTCGAAAGCTATGCCCGGCTGCTGCAACCACCCGCCGACCCGCAGGACATCCTGCGCGCGGAGGAAGAGGTCCTGGGCGAGCGACTGGCGGGCTGGCAGGAGCGATTCCCCGAGGTGAACGTGCGCCGGGAGGTGACGCTCGGCGATGCCCGGGAGCTGCTCGCGGACTGGTCCGAACGCGCGCAGCTATTGGTTGTGGGCAGCCGCGGGCGCGGCGCGATCGTGGGCGGGCTGCTCGGCTCGACCAGCAACACCCTCGTGCAGCGCTCGCACTGCCCGGTCATGGTCGTGCACGAAGCACGGAACCGCGCGTGAGTCCGGCGCCGGCCGGGGGCGCCGCGACCCCCGATCTCCAGACGGTCGAAGCGGCCCTGCACCTGGCCTCGCGCGCCCCGTCGGTCCACAATTCGCAGCCGTGGCGGTGGGAGTGGCAGAACGGCGTCCTGCACCTGTACAGCGATCGCAAACGTCAACTCCCCCTCGCGGATCCGCGTGGACGACAGCTGGTCATCAGCTGCGGCGCGATGCTGCAGCACGCCCGCACCGCCTTCCTCACCCTGGGCTGGGGCACCGAGATCACCCTGCTGCCCGAACGCGAGCGCCCCGATCATCTCGCGGCGCTGCGGTTTCGAGCCGGCCCGGAGCTGCCCGACGCGGTGCGGATCCGCGCCGAGGCCATCCCCGAGCGCTACTCCGAGCGCCGTCCCATGCGCGCGCCCCGGGACTGGTCCGAAACCCCCGACGAACTCGCGCACCTGGCCGCGCGGTTCGAGATTTTGCTCGATGTCCTGGACGAGAACGCGCGCGCGGAATTGACAAAGATGTCCGGGCGCACCGCCGCGCTGCAACGCTACGACATGCCGTACCAGGCCGAATTACGCTGGTGGGCAGGCCATTCCGAACAGTCGACGGGCATCCCGGAGCGCGCGCTGATAGCGCCCGCGACCGCCGCGCTGGTGGCGGTCGGCCGCGACTTCCCGCAACCGGAGGGCGCCGCCGCACCGGTCGACCGCACCCCCGACGCCGCCACCCTGCTGGTCCTGAGCTCCCCCGCGGACACCCCCGCCGACTGGATCCGCACCGGCGGCGCCCTGTCCATCGTCCTGCTCGAGTGCACGGTCGCCGGAACGGCCACCTGCACCCTCAGCCACATCACCGAACTGGCCCAGGCCCGCAATCTCATCGCGGGCCTGCTGCCCGATCACACCGTGCCGCAGTTGGTCATCCGGGCCGGCACGGCTCCCGGCGACGGGCCGCGCATCGCGACCCCGCGCCTGCCGGTCTCGGATTTCCTGGTCGTGCGATAACGCCCGAACGGACGTCGTGCTGCCGCGGGCGGCGGGCCGGAGATATGTTTGTAGCCGGAGCACTGTTGGACGGCATACAGGGTGGGCGGATCGTTGGCGAGTCTCACACCGGGGTCGGTGCTGGCGGGCTACACGATCGTGCGTGCGCTGGGCACCGGCGGCATGGGCACGGTGTATCTGGCCAAGCATCCGCGACTGCCCAAGCACGTCGCGCTCAAGGTGCTCGCGCCCGCGCTGGGGATCGATCCCTCGTTCCGGGTGCGGTTCGAGCGGGAGGCGCATCTGGCCGCGCAACTCGATCACCCCAACGTGGTCTCGGTGCACGACTGCGGGAGCGCGGACGGGCTCATGTGGCTGGCCATGCAGTTCGTCGAGGGCTCCAACGCCGCGATGCTGATGAGCGAACGGGCCAACGGGCTCGATCCCGCACAGGCGCTGGACATCCTGGCCCAGGCCGCCCGCGGGCTGGACGCGGCGCATCAGCGCGGCATCCTGCATCGCGACATCAAACCCGCGAACCTCATGGTGACGCCCGGGTGGGACGGTTCAGCCGATTCCGAGCGAGTTCTGGTGAGCGACTTCGGAATCGCACGCACCCTGGACAGCGCGACCGTGCTCACCCAGACCGGGAGCTTCCTCGGGACGCTGGCCTACGCGGCGCCGGAACTGATCGAGGGCGTCGAGGTCGACCATCGCGCCGACATCTATTCGCTCGGCTGCACCCTGCACGCCATGCTCACCGGTTCGGTCGCGTTCCCCCGCTCCAATCCGATGGCGATCATGCACGCGCACATGGCCGCGACGCCGCCGCGGCCGAGCGAGACGCATCCGCACCTGCCGCCCGCGATCGATACGGTGATCGCGACGGCGATGGCCAAGGACCCCGCGGATCGGTATCCGACCTGCCGCGCGCTGGCCGAGGCCGCGGCGAGCGCACTGGCCGCCCCGCATCTGGCCGTCACCGTGACCTCTCCGGTGCAGGCGCCGGCGCCGCCGACCCGGCCCTCGCCGGCGCCCGGGCGCTCCCGGCGCGGAATCGTTGTGGGCGCGGCGGTTTCGGCGGTGCTCGCGCTGCTCGTGGTGGCGGGCGTGATCGCCCTGCGACCGGACGACACCGGCGACCCGGGCGCGTCCGCGACGCCGTCCGCGACGTCCCCGACCGGTCCGGGAGCGGGCACCCGGCCGTCAACGCCCGCTTCGTCGCTGACCGGCCGCTGGTCCGGCACGGTATCGGGTGATCAGTCGGGTTTCGACGTCGTCGCGGACATCTCCGACGGCCCGCCGCTGCGCGCGCTGGTGAACTATCCGCAGCTGAACTGCCGGGGCGTGTGGACCGAGACCGGGTACGCCGACGGCACGGTACGCAAGCTGACCGAGTCGATCGATCAGGGCACCTGCGTGCAGTCCTCGATCACCCTCACCCCGAAAGACGATGGCACGCTGGAGTTCACCTCCACCTATTACGCGGCGTCGAAGAACCGCAACCTCACCATTCACGCGACCCTGCGCCGCTGACGGTCACCCCACCGGCACATCGAGAATCGGCCGTTCGACATACGCGCCGGGCCCGTCGAAGTGCCACCACTCCCCCGGGTACACCGCCAGCCCGCCCGCGAGCATCGCCTCCCGCAGCCGGGCGCGTTCGGCCTGTGCCGCCGGTTCGACCCCGGTGGTCGCGAACGCCTGTGCCGCGGGGGAGAACTCGTCGAAGTCGGTGCCCATGTCCGCTCGGCACCGGTCGCCCAGCCGCCGTTCGGCCGGGCACGGCGCGGTGTTCCGCGCGAACGTCACATCGACCGACCGCCCCGCCTCGTGGCTGCGCGCGAACGCGCCGGGGCGCGCCACCCAGGCCGGGTCCGGCACCGCTTCGAACATCCGCACCTGGGTCTCGTGCGGCCGGTAGCAGTCCCAGAACACCAGTACCGCGTCCTGGGCCCGCAACCGCTCCGCCGCAGTCACCAGGCCGGGCGCCATGGACTCGTGCACCAGGCACCGCGCGGACGGCGGGTAGAGGGCAAGGCCGACGAAGTTGTCCGGCCTCGCGTAGCGCAGATCGAGCACCGCGTCCGGCACCACCGTGCGGACGTCGACGAAGCCGGCCGTGCGGGCCTGCTCGGACACCGGCGGCACCACCGAAACCGGCGGCACGGCAGTGGTTTCCCGCACCCCCGGCGCGGATGTGGGCGGCACTCCACGCTCCGGCCCCCCGGATCCGCAGCCCACACTCAGCCCCAGCACCGTGAAGACCACCAGCCACCGTCGCAGACCAGCCATGGCAGCAGGCTAGTACGCCGCGTCGGATCCCCCGCGGAGCTACGCCGGGATGCACCGCAGCACACGGCCCTTCGAAGAATTGCCGCGAATCCCGCGCGAATCGCCGTCCGCCGGGCGCGAATCGCGCCGTGCCACCGCGTGCACGGGCCGACACACTGGACCGCTCGCTTCCCCGTGATCGCCGATAGCGCGCGGTATACTGTGGGCACGCGGATGATTGTGCGAGACGAACCCCGTTGCGGCGCAACCACAATGCGTCACGGGTGGTTTTCGGTCGGAGCCCAGCCGCAGTGAACCCTACGCCGAAGGTATCGGCGAAATCTGCTGCGAGCGGGGTGCAATCGCGCCCGCGAGGCGGCCCTTTCCCCGGGTTGGATTGCTCTGTGCGGCGGGATCCGGTTCGGCACATGGGAGAACAGGAGCTGCCCATGCAGGGAACGATCCAGCGAGATATCGAGCGCGCGGTGTGGAACGAGTCGGCCAACCGGCCCCGGACCGGACATCGAGTCCGAATCGGTCGATCCAGTACACGGCGGCAATCGATTTCGCGGATCGCGCATCCCGTGGGGCAGGGACCCGTCACGGCTCCGCTCGCGGGGTTCGAACCACCCGGCGCCGGACACAATGACACCGTTCGTCACGTACGGATGGGACTGGGCTGGGGGCGAGCCGGCGGTGACGGCGCAATTCCTTCCGGCGCCGCCGATCTCGACGCGGCGGCCCTGGTGTTCGACGGGCACACGCTGCTCGACGCCGTCTATTTCGATCGGCTGACCTCGGACGACAACGCGATTCGCCATCACGGCGGCAGCCTGCTGAGCACGGGCGCGGGCGAGTGCGAGGTCATCACGGCCGATCTCTCGCGGGTGCACCCGCGGGCGACCGCGATCGTCTTCGTGGTCACCTCCTACCACCGGCACACCTTCGACGCCGTCCCGAACGCCTACTGCCGGATCATGGACGGCATCACGCGCGCCGAGCTCAGCTTCCTGGACCTGACGTCCACCGCGACCACCGGCATGGTGGTCGCGGCCGTCCAGCGCACGGCGGCGGGCTGGCGATTGCGGCCGATCGGGCACCCCGTCAACGCCTCACACCCGCTCGAGACGCTCCCGGCGCTCACCAAACATCTGCGTCGCTAGCGAACCGCTCAGCCGGCGCTACTGAGGTGCGAATCCTTGTCGCGCGCCGGCGCGTCCGGCTCGGCCCGGTGCTCCAGCAGCCGGGGCTCGGGCACCCGCTCGGCCGCGCTGGGTTCGATCTTCGGCGTGCTCGGGTCCGTCTCGGGTGTGCTCGGCTCCGCCTTGGGCCTGCTCGTATCAGCCGTCGCCGCGCCGGGCTCGACCTTCCCCTCGTCGGGTCCGGCCGCTTCGTCCTCCGCCGGCGGCGGAGCGTCCCGGGGCGGCAACACCGGATCGTCCTCGGGCGAACCACCCTGTTCGAGTCGCCGCCCACGCGCGAGATCGGCGTCGAATTGCGCACCGAGCAATACCGCGAGATTAGTGAGCCACAACCAGATCAGGAATACCACCGCACCCGCCAGCGAACCGTACACCTTGTTGTAGGTGCCGAAATTGGCGGCGTAGAAAGCGAATCCGGCCGAAGCCACGATCCAGAGAAACACCGCGAGAACGCTTCCCGGTGTGAGCCAGCGGAATCCGAGCTGGCGCGCGTTCGGCGCGATCCAATACAGCGTCGCCAGCGCCAAACTCACCAGTAGTGCGAGCACCGGCCATTTGGCGATATTCCAGATGGTGATACCCGCCGAACCCATTCCGAGCCAGTGCCCGAGTTTGTCGGCAATGGTTCCGCTCGCCACCACGCCGAGCCCGCACAGGGCGACCAGCACCATCATGATCGCGGTGAGCCCGAGTTGCAGCGGCACGGTCTTCCAGATCGGCCTGCCCTCCTCGGTGCCGTAGATGGAATTCACCGCGCGAATGAACGCCCCGATATAGCCCGAGGCGGTCCACATGGCGGTGACCAGGCCCGCGATGGCCAGCGGCCCGGCCAGGGCGCTCGACCCGTCGAGTTCGCGCAGCGCGTCCACCAGCAGCGCGGTACCGCTGCCCGGGCCGATCTCACGGACGGTGTCGATCAGCGATCCGGTGGCGTTCGGGCCGAGCATGCTGAGCATCGCGGACAGCACCAGAATGCCCGGGAAGATCGAGAGCACACTGTAATAGGTAAGTGTCGCAGCCCAATCGGTGAGTTTGTCCTTCAGCAGTTGCCCGGCGGTCCGGCGCAACACCCACAGCCACGATTCCCGGCGCATGTCCGCGGGCGTCGCTGGATGATCTTCGGCCACCACTACCGACTCCGACATACCGAACCTCCCGCTCGAGGTGCGAATACCCGGCCCACCCCGGAACAAACGAGCAACCCCGCCCCACCCGCGGCCACATACAGCATCGGCACCCGAACCGCGAGCCCGACATTCAAATTCACCAAAATCATCCATCCTGTGCGGGCGTGTTAAAACCACCTGACTCACACCCGGTTGTATCGTCGAAAACCATGACAGCAAAGAAACCAATCGGCCTTCTGTTTGGCGTGGTGGTATCGGTTGCCGTTCTCCTCCTCCCGCCCGCCAACGCGCTCGCCTCCGGCGACGTTCCGCCCCCCGCCGGTCCCGGCAAAGGCGCCATAGGCCCCGAGCGCCCGATCCCCGCCCCCGAGAAGATACTCCCGGCCGCGCCGCCCGGCGGCGGCTGGTGCCCGGCATTCCTTTCCGGTCCGTCCCTGTAAATCGACCTAACACACATAATCTGGCGTCAGGGCCGATCCGAACCCGGCCCTGACCCCAACCATTTGCTCGACTTCGATTGTGCGAAATGTAGTGCGGCACCCAGACTCCGGATGTGGCGTGGCAGCGCCCCCGGAGACAATTCCCGGGACCGGGCCGTGCAGTCCTCCGGCCGGACCGGTGCGGTGCCCGAATCGAGCTCCCCCGCACGCCGCTCCCCCGGCTCCGTGAATGTGCGATGTCCCGTGGCGGACACCCTCACGCGGGATAGGTGTGAATCTCGGTGGCCTTGACCGCCGCCCAGAGCGGACGCCCGGGATGCAAGCCGAGCTCGGCCACGGCCGCGGGGGTGATGTCGGCCAGTACGGGCGGGGCGCCGTCCAACTGGACCCGGGTGATGTTGGCGTGCTGTTCGAGACCGGTGACGGTGACGGGCCAGCAATTGCGCGGGCTGCCGGTAGGCGGGGCGGGGTGCAGGCTGACGGCGGTGGGCGCGAAGGCGAGAAAGACGGGGCCGGACATGGGGTCGGTGGTGGTGAAGTGCCCGTCGGCGGGCAGGGTGACGGTGGTGCCCGCGGCCTCGCCCCGGAACAGGTTGAGGCCCACCAGGTTCGCCACGTAGTCGGTGCGGGGGCGGCGCGCGATCTCGGCGGGCGCGCCCTGCTGGACCACGCGCCCGTGCTCGAGGATGACGAGACGATCGGCCAGCACCATGGCGTCGAGGGGGTCGTGGGTGACCAGGACGGTGTGGCCGCCGTAGTCCCGCAGGTGCCGGGACAGGTCCGAGCGGACCTGTAGCCGGGTGCCCGCGTCCAGGGCCGCGAGCGGCTCGTCGAGCAGCAGCAGCCGGGGATCGGTGGCCAGGGCGCGGGCCAGGGCAACGCGCTGGGCCTGACCGCCGGACAGCGCGCGGGGACCGGCGGCGGCGTGCTCGCCCAGCCCGACCCGGTCCAGCCAGTCCGCGGCCCGGCGGCGGGCCTCCGCGCGCCGGACACCCCGGGCGCGCAGTCCGAACGCCACGTTCTCCAGGGCCGAAAGGTGCTGGAACAACAGGTAATCCTGGAAGACCACGCCCACGCGGCGGTGCTCGGCCGGCACGAAGAGCGCGGGCGGCGCGTCCCAGACCTCGTCGGCGACGGTGATCGTTCCCGCGGTCAGCGGCAGCAATCCGGCCAGGGCGCGCAGCGCGGTCGTCTTGCCCGCGCCGTTGGGCCCCAGCAGCGCCACCACCTCCCCGGGTTCGGCTGTCAGGTCGATGTCCAGGTCGAAAGCGGCACGCTCGATCCGCAATCGGGCACGCAGGGTCATACCGGTCCTCGAATCCAGCGCTCGCGCAGCGAGACCAGGACGCCGACCGACACGAACAGCAGCACCAGGCTCAGGACGATCGCGGCGTCCGGATCGGTTTCCAGCGCGAGGTAGACCGCCAGCGGCATGGTCGTGGTGGTGCCGGGAAAGTTTCCGGCGAAGGTGATGGTGGCGCCGAACTCGCCCAGCGCCCGCGCCCAGCACAGCACCGCCCCGGCGATCACGCCCGGCAGCACCGCGGGCAGGGTGACGCGCCGGAAGGTGTACCAGGGCGAGGCCCCCAGGGTCGCGGCCGCCTCCTCGTATCGCGAATCCGCGGCCCGCAGTGCGCCTTCCACCGAGATGACCAGGAACGGCATGGCCACGAAGGCCTCGGCCACGATCACGCCCGGTGTCGTGAACGGCAGCGACACCCCGAACCAGTCGTACAGGTACTGCCCGAGCAGACCGCGCCGGCCGAACACCAGCAGCAGCGCGACGCCGCCCACCACCGGCGGCAGCACCAGCGGCACCGTGACCAGCGCGCGGATCAGCCCCCGGCCCGGCACCTGCGCCCGGGCCAGCAGCCAGGCCAGCGGGATGCCCAGGATCAGGCAGATCAGCGTCGCGGCACTGGCGCAGATCAGCGAAAGCCGCAGGGCCTGACCGACTTCCGGGCTGAACAGCCGCTCGGGCAGCGTGGCCCACGGTGCACGCACCAGCAGGCCGAGCAGCGGAACGGCGAGGAACGCCAGCGCCAGCAGGGCGGGCAGCACCAGGACGGCCGGTCGCCGCCCCCGTGCCGCCCGCCTGCGTGCGGCGGGGCCGAGCTTGCGTGCGGCGGCCCCGCTCACCGCGATCCCGCTGTGGCGCGGCGCGTTCGACTCACGGGGTGTCGAATCCGGCTGTCGCGAAGACCTTCTTGGCCTGGTCGGACTTGACGAAGTCGACGAAGGCGGCCGCGGCCGCGGCGTTGGGCGCCTTGGCGAGCGCGGCGATCGGGTAGGTGTTGACCGCCTTGGCCGACTCCGGGAACTCGATGCCGTCCACCTTGTCGCCGGCGGCCTGGACGTCGGTGCGGTAGACCAGCGCGGCGTCGACCTCGTCGAGGGTGACCTTGGTGAGCACCGCCTTCACGTCCTGTTCGCGGGTGTCGGGCTGCGGGGTGATGCCGGCGATCTCGAAGACCTTCTTGGCGGCGGCCCCGCACGGAACCTGCTCGGCGCACAGCGCGATGCGCGGTTCGGATTTGCCGAAGTCGGCCAGACCGGTGATCTTGCCCGGATTGCCGTCCGGCACCGCGATCTCGAGCCGGTTGCTCACGAACGTGGCGGGCTGCCCGGTGACTTCACCGGCGTCGACCACCTGCTGCATGTTCGCGGGCGCGGCGGAGGCGAAGACATCGGCCGGGGCGCCCTGTTTGATCTGTTCGGCGAGCGCGGAACTGGCGGCGAAGCTGTACACGACCTTCACGCCCGGGTGCGCGGCCTCGAACTGCTTACCCAGTTCGGTGAACGTGCCGGTCAGCGACGCGGCCGCGAAGACCGTGACCGTACCGGACACCTTGTCCGAGCTGTTCTCGGACGTGTCCGAACCGCATCCGGCCGCCGCGGTGACGGCGAGCAGGGCCAGGGCGGCGCCGAACGTACGGAATGTCTTCATCCTCATCAACTTTCTGGTATCTCGACCACGACGTGGGTCGATTTGATCGAGGCGACAGCGATGCTGCCGACCTCGAGACCTAGTTCATCGACCGATTCCCGGCTCACCAGCGACACCAGCCGGAAGGGCCCGGCCTGCATCTCCACCTGCGCCATGACGGTGTCCTTGACGATGCGGGTCACGATGCCGCGCATGCGGTTTCGTGCCGAGGCGGCCACGGTGGCGCCGAGCGCGGTCGCCTCGGCGTTGGTGGCGCGCAGCACCTCGGCCAGGTCCGAGCCCCGCACGCCCTTGCGGCCGTTCTCCAGCTTCACCTCGGGCAGCCGGCCCTGGTCGATCCAGCGCCGCACGGTGTCATCGCTGACTCCGAGCAGCGCCGCCGCCTCACTGATCCGCAAATTCGTCACAGGAGGAATGATATTGCCGCTTGTGCGGCTCGCAAACCGGGACTCATCGCGGAATCGGCACGATTTCCACGAGCGCGCCGCGCCCGGTCCCGGCCGGGAGCACGGCCAGCGCCTGGGCCCCGAGCAGGTCGGCCAGGTGCGGGGTGCGGGTCGCACCGTGGGTGCGCCACACCCCGCCGTCGAGCTGGCGTGCGGGGACGATGCGGGTCGGCCCGTGGGCGGGGGCCGCCGCGTCCGCGATCCGGCCCCACAGCGGCGGATCCGGGCGGCGGCCGGTGCGCACGCCGGCCAGCGCCCGGCCGGTCACCAGCAGCGTGATGACCGCGGCGAGCGGGTTGCCCGGCAGGGCGAGCAGGGTCCGGCCGTCGGGAAGCTCGGCCACGATCTGAGAGCCGCCCGGTCGCGCGCGCACCCCGTCGATCAGGATGCGCGCGCCGAGTTCACCGAGCACGGCGCGCAGCCGGTCGGCCGAGCCCCGCCCGGTGCCGCCGACCGAGACGACGAGTTCGGCGTCGGTGTCCAGCGCGAACCAGGACCGCAGCAGTTCTCGATCGTCCGGCATGGGCCAGATCCGGCGGCATTCGATGTCACAGCCGCGCAGATAGTGCGGCAGCACCGCGCCCAGCGCGTCCCGCACCTGCCCGGGCCCCAGCGCGCCGGCGGCGCGAATCTCGTCACCGGTCAGCAGTACGTCGGCGCGCAGCGGGCCGCGGACCGCGACGACGGGCGCTTCCGCGCTCAGCGCCACGGACATCAGCGCGGCGTCCACCCGGGCGCCCGCGGGCGCGAGTTCGACCCCGGCGGACCAGTATTCGCCGCGAGCTCGTAAGTCGTTGCGGCGCGGGGCATCCGGCAGCGCGCGCAGCGACCAGCACCGTCCCGCACGCTCGATGTGCACGTATTCCCGGCGGAGCACGGCGGTCGTCCCGCCCGGCACCGGCGCGCCGGTGGAAATCCGGATCGCCTCGCCGTCGGACAGGGTGCTGCCCGCCGAGCGCCCGGCGACCTGATTGCCCAGCCGCAGCGACCACCGCGGCCCGGCGCCGTTGACCGCGAATCCGTCCATGGCGGCGGTGTCGACCGCGGGCAGGTGCGCGGCGGTGACCAACGGCTCGGCCAGGGTCGCGCCCAGTGCGTCGACCACGGGCGCCGTCCGCGCGGGGACCGGCGTGAGCACGGCGCGCAACAGCGGGTCGAGGTCCTCGACGGCCACCCCGGCGCCGTTCATCGCCTCGACGGATCGACTCCGCACCCCCGCACCCGCCCTTCCGCAGCGACCGTTTCCACGACGAAACCGGCTCCGGGGCTAAATCCTCATCTGCGGAGATTTCGGGTCATTTTCTACGCAGTTGCAAGTTGATTGCCGCCTACTCACCTGAACCGGCGGCCCGCTGTGCGTTGCCGTCCCCGGCCGCGCTCAGGTGATCGAGAAGATCGTCGAGACTGCCGAACTCGACGGCCTCGGCATCGTCGTCCTTGGGATCGACCACGACGCCGTCGAGCTCGAGTTCGGTATCGAGCTGCACGCGAATCCAGCTGTCGGGGAACTGATTCGGGGCCGCGAAGGACAGCAGGAAGGCGTCGTGGAAGACGACCGTGGAGCGCAGCGTCAGATCCGCGCGCAGGTCGGTCTCCTCCCGGACGGGCTGATCGCCGACGGCTTCCTCGATCTCCAGCGCGATCTCGTCGCGGACGCGGGCCCATTGCTCGGCGGACAGCCCGAGGAGCCGTTCGATACCCGAGGTCAGGGTCGCGACGTCCAGGTCGTCGCGATCGTCGAGTTCGGGGTCGACGTTGACGGTGACCACGACACCGAGGGCGGGCACCCGCGCGGTGCCGAAGATGATCCCGGCCCCCGACTGCGGATCGGCCAGTAGTTCCCGGCGCGCGATCTCCTCGCCCAGCCGATCGATCGGGTCCATCGATTCTCGCCTCTCCTCCACCGACAGCGGTCCCCCACCGTACCCAGGCACGAGCCCGCGCGGCGCGCGCCCGCCGCGTCCGGACATCGGCCCGCCATCGACGGCCGAGCACCGAAGAGGCCACACAGCGACAACTCGGCTAACCGCAAATGCGGAACCCCGTGGCACTTCGAACCTCATCCACGGCAAAATTGACGCGCATTCGTCGCGAACTCGCCTACCCTGGGAGCATGGACGCGCCCGAGCTGCCCGCCGAACTGGTCGAGCTGATCGCCCGGTACGACCTCGCCTTCCTGGTGAGCATCGGCGAATCCGGACCGCACACCACCCCGCTGGAACCCGCGCTGACCGGAGCCAGGTTCCGCATCCCCGCACCGGGCCCGGTGACCTGCCGCAATATCGCCGCCAATCCGGCGGTGACCCTGCTCTGGCCCCCGCCCCGCCCCGACACCCACGCCCTGATCATCGATGGGCACGCCGCACTGGAAGACGGTGCGCTCGAGGTGCTCCCGAGCCGGGCCGTCCTGCACCACGTCTACAGCTCGGGCGCAACCGAACAGCGCTGCTCGGGCTGCCGCCGCTTCAACCTCACCCCGGCGCACCGAACAGGCAGCGCCACACCCGCATTCGACTGATCCACACCCACTCGCCAGAGCCACAACCGCACTCCGCCAGGCCGCAACCGATTCCCCTGCGCCGCGCACAATCAGCTGAGCGGCAAGCCCACTCGGCGCAGCGGACCCGCGGATCAGTCGAGCAGGTGTGCCGCTCCTTCACTCTCACGCCGGCGCACCGAAGCGACCGAGCCAGGGGCGGAGCACACCCCGCCGATCGGTCGCGCAGGTGTGCCGCGGGCCGCCCGGGCGAGGCGTGGACGACCCCGCCCGGACGACGGGCAGCCTCAGATCGGCCGATCGCCCAGGATCGCGGCGCGTTCCATGACGCGGCGGCTCGGGAAGTAGTCGTTCACCGCGTAGTGCTGGGTGGCGCGGTTGTCCCAGAAGGCGATCGAGCCCGCGGCCCAATGGAACCGGACCTGGTACTCCGGAACGCGCGCCTGCTGGAACAGCTGACGCAGGAGCTCCTCCCCCTCGGCGGGCTCCAGGCCAACGATGTGGGTGGTGAAGACCGCGTTGACGAACAGCGTCTTGCGCCCGGTCCGCGGGTGGGTGCGGACCACCGGGTGGGCCACGGGCGGGAACTCGGCCTGGCGGCGGGCCAGTTCCTCCGGCGACAGGAACTGGCCGAACGGGAGCGTGAAATCGTGTACGGCCTCGAGGCCGTCGATACGCTGCCGCAGTTCGGCGGGCAGATTGTCATAGGCGGCGGCCATATCCGCGAAGAGCGTGTCACCGCCGGCCGGAGGCACCTCGAGCGCGCGCAGCACCGACCCGAGCGCCGGGCGCTCCCGCCAGGTCACGTCGGTGTGCCAGGCGTTCTCCACGCCCGGGTTCTCCGCGTCCTTGGCGAAGCGCACGATCTCGGGCACCTCGCCCTGCGGCAGGAACGGATGCACCTCGAGTTCGCCCCACAGCCGCGCGAAGTCGCGATGCTGTGTGCCGGTGAGGTTCTGGTCGCGGAAGAACAGGACCTTCCACTCCAGCAGCGCGCGATCGAGTTCGGCGAACAGCTCCGGGCCCACGGGCTCGCGCAGATCGATGCCGGAGATCTCCGCCCCGATCAGCGCGGTCTGCGGGGTGAGGGTGAACAGCTCGTACGGCGCGCCGGGCGCGCCCCCGGGCAGGCGGTGCAGGGTGCGGGGTCCGGCGGCCAGCGAGCGGCCGATCAGCATCTCGCCCAGGGTGGCGTAGGCAGCGGTCATGTCGATCCTTGTTTCGTTGGGACACTGGGGCTTCGCGGCGGGACCCACGGGGCGGTGAGAATCGCGGTGGCGGCGTCGGCGAGCACCTCGAGGCCGAGCCCGGCCAGGTGATCGGGCGGTTCCGGTTCCTGCAGCCGGCGTTCGCGGTCGGCCAGCGCGGTCACCACGAGCATGGCGACCAGGCGAACGCGTTCGCCGAACACCGCCGCGGGCAGGCCGTCCAGGCGCTTCGCGAGCCCGTCCACGACCAGCCGGACGCTCTCGGCCTCGGCGCCACGCATGGTGTTGCCGACGGCTTCGAACGGTGGCCGCCACAGGGTTTCGGCGATGAAGCGCAGATACCAGCCGGGCTCGCCGTCGAGTTCGGGCGCGTGCAGGGTCGCGGCCAGCGGATCGATCAGCGCGCGCACCAGGTCCGCGACCGAGCCCGAATCCCCGAGCTCGGCCAGCCGGGCCAGCCGCCGCGCGTTGACCGTGGTCATCCGCCACTCGTAGACGGCCTCGACCAGGGCCTGCTTGCTGCCGTAGTGGTACGCGACCGCCGAGGTGTTGCGCTGCCCGGCCGCGACGGCGATCTGCCGCAACGACACCGACTCGATGCCGAACTCGGCGAACAACCGCTCCGCCGCGGCCAGGATCTGTTCCTTCGCCGCCATGCAACGCAATTTAACGCAGTTGCGTTAAACGCGAACGGGATCAACTCACGCTGATCCTTATTCGCCCCGCCGCACTACTCCCCCCGCTCCGCGCCCGACCGCCGGAAGGCGCGACCCATGCTGCGCCACAACGAGCTTCGCGGCGCGGGCTCCGGATCCGGCACCGCGTGCACCGGCTCGGGAACCTCCGCGTCCCGCCGCACGAACGCCGGCCGCATATGCGGATCCGGAGCGTCGTAGTACCGATGAAAGGTCGGGGTGAGACTGGCCGAGAGCGGCGGATTGATCCAGCTCCAGTCGGTCGGGCAGGTCCGCCCCGCCGCCTCCTCGCGATTGACGTGGTCGAGGAACTGCCGCGCCACGGTGTGGTGGTCGACCAGATGCACCCGAGATCGCTTGTAACTGTGCAGAATCGCGCGGCTGAGCTCGATCAGCGCCTGATCCCGCCACAGCGTGCGATCGTTGCTCAGGTCCAGGCCCATCCGGTCGGCGATGGTCGGCAGCATGTCGTAACGATCGGTGTCGCCGAGATTGCGCCCGATCTCGGACGAGACGTACCAGCCGTTGAACGGCGCACAGGTGTAGCTGAGCCCGCCGATCTCCAGATCCATGTTCGAGACGGCCGGTACCGCATGCCATTTCAGGTCCAGGTCGGCGAACCAGCCGAAGTCCGGATGCCGCAGCGGCACTTCCAGCACCAACTCCGGCGGCACCTCGAAACACCGCACCGTGCCGTCCGGTTCCTGGATCAGCAGCGGCAGCACGTCGAAGCGCCCACCCGTCCCGCGCCAGCCGTGCTCGCGCGCGAGATCCGTCAGTTCGACATTGGCCGGATCGCCGAGAATATCTCCGCCCGTTCGGTATCCGGCATATCGAATGAGCTGGGAATTCACGATGCGGAACCCGCGCCCGTCCGCGGCGGCCGGCGGCGCGACGGTAATGATCGACCGGACCGCTCCCCTATTGGTCGCCAGGCGCAGGTGTTCCCAGCAGGCGTCGGCGATCTCGGCCGCGGTGGTGGCGGCGCGGGCATCGCGCAATTCCAGCGCGCGCCAGTGTTTGCGGCCGACACACCGATCGTGATTGCGCCACGCCAATTTCGTGCCGACGCTCAATTCTTCGAGCGTATGGCGATAGGTGCCGGTTTTCCGCAGTCGCCGGACCACGGTAGCGCCGCGACCGGGCGGCAGATGCGCCAATTCGGGCTGTGCGAAGAACTCCTCGCATTCGACCGCGCGGTCCGGAATCGAGACCGAGCGGTGTGCCAGCATCGGGTGCGCCGATGAGTTGCGGTGCGGACAAACGAGATCGGCCGCGGCGACGAGCTCAGGCTGCGCGGCCACGGTGTTGATCGACATTGAACCGGTGCCTCCATGGGTTGTGCCGGTGACCACCGGATCGGCCCGGCAATCCGCTTCACATCCCCCCTCCCGGGAACCAATATCGCACGATCACGCCTGAGATTTGCCCGGAATGACCAAGAAGAACCGGAGTTACGGTCGGCAAATACCCAGCGACACAGCCGATGTGTCGCAGGCGATACAGAAAAGATCAACTGCATCCTCGGGACCCCGGTGTGGCACAGGCACGGGAAAGCCCAGCGTGTCCTGTTCAACACTCCGCGTATGTGTCTCGAGTTCTGCGTGGCGAAACTCGGCGCGCCGCGCCCGGAATGGGGCGCTCGGTGTGATCGGATGTGCCGCGACCTGTTCGTGCGTTGTCACCGTGGGGAGCGTTGAAGATGAATATCGCTGATGTTGTCGCCGAGCGTGTACACGAGACGCGAGCGGTGTTGGCGAATTTGAGCGGCTACTACGAAGCCCTGGTCGATCTGGAAGCGGACGTGGAACCGAACTCGGAATTGCGGTACGAATGTGCACGATTCCTCTCGGTCGCCCGGAAGCTCGACGACGCCCGCACCTACCGGAGACTGGCCGCGCAGGCCGATCCGGTCGGACCGGTCATGAGTTTGGTGCGCGAACTGCTGTCCGAGTGCGGTGCGAGTATCGATCCCCCGGCGATCGGTGCGGCACTGGAGATCAACGGCTGGGAGCCGCCCGCCGGGTTGCCGGACCGCCTGGAACTGATCGAGGCGGCGTGCGCGCGCCTGGCCGAGCAGCCCAACAGCCCGGTACGCCGCACGCACAGCGGCGAATACGTCTACAGCCGGGCCGGCACGCCGCTGCCCGAGCGCCCGGCCGCCCGGGTGAAGGTGTCGGTGTCGGTGTAGTTCAGCCGGCGCTGGTGGGCTGCCGGCGCAGCCGATCCGCCAGCCACAGCAGCACCCCGTAGCCGAAGGCCGCGTCCGCGTTGGAGACCAGCGCGGACGACGGGAAGATGATCGGATGGCGCAGGCCCGCGTCGGCCAGTTCCCGAATGCGGGCCAGCACTTCGGCCGGGGTGCCGACCGTGAGCCAGTCCCGCAGCACCTCGTCCGGAACCTCGGCGATGGCGTCCTGGATCTCGGCGCGGGTGAGCCGGTGCGGCATCAGATCGATCAGGCCCCGATAGTCCTGCCCGAAGGGATGTTTCGCGCCGTACCTGTCCCAGACCGCGGGCGGCGCGAACAACCCGAGGTAGCGCACGGCGGGCGAGGCCAGCACGCGACGCACTCCCTCCTCCGTGCGGGCGGTCACGATGCTGATCAATTGGGACGGCACGATCGCGCCGGGATCGCGCCCGGCGGCGCGGGCCGCGGCTCGCACCGCGTTCCAGCGCCGCTCGTACTCGTCCGGGGGTGCGGTCTCCCAGGGGTACCAGCCGTCGGCGAACCGGCCGGTCAACTCCAGCATGCGGGGGCCGTGCGCGCCGATCCAGATCTGCGGCATGTTGCCCGGCGGCGCCGTCAGATCCATCGGCGCGCTGTCGAGCCGGTAGTACTTGCCGGCGAAGTCGATGGGCTCGGTCGCGCTCAGCGCCGTGCGCAGCAGCCCCAGCGCCTCCTCCAGGCGATCGACGGGCCGGTTCCAGGTGAATCCGTACGGATCGAGGTTCTCGTGCTCTCCGGAGCCGATACCGAGGATCGGCGGGGCCTTGGTCATGTGCGCCAGGGTCAGGAAGGTCTGGGCGAGCAGTACGGGATGCCTGCGGTGCGGGTCGGTGACCCCGACGCCCAGCTGTACCTTGCCCGCGCCCGGGGCCAGATGCGCCAGCAGCGGCGCGAAGTCGAATTGCTCGTCCGGGCTGGCAGCGCCCTTGGCCTGCGCGGTGAAGTCGGCGTCCCAGATCGCCCGCGGGAACACGCCGATCAGATGATCCGGCGCGAGAATGGAATCCAGGCGGCCCAGCCGGGCCATGCGGGTGACGAAGCGAGCGGCGGCCAGTGGCGGATTGACCCCCACCATGGTGCCCACCGAGAACGACGTGGAGTTGCGTGAGTCCGGCACGGTGGTCTCCTCCCGGCCGATCAACCCGGATCGGTCCAGCACCGATTATCCCGACGGGCCCCGGTCACGTCCGGTGAACGCGAGCATTGCCCGCGCGAGCCCCTCGGGATAGGCGGTGGCCGAAAACTCCGGCCGGTCAATCCATCCCGCGCCCCGCGGGTGAATCGGGCCCGTCGGGATGCATCACTTCATCCCACCACGATGCCAGCGGACTCGGTTCGGGCCAGCACACGTCTTCACGCCCACTGGGGATCTGGCCTTGATTGTTCGTCGGACGAGGAATTTTCGTTTTCCCGCTCACGCTGAGACAACTCCTGCGTTTATGCCCGCCGGACTCGCTGGGCGGGCGGTATGGGCAACAGAGCAGTGCCCGTTTTTCCGCTTTTGAAACAATTTTCGGCGCCACGGTGGTTTCCATGACCTGCCCGACAGGCTATCACCGCACGTCCGCCGGATATCTGGCCGCGAGCGCGCCGAGTCGCTAATCTGCGGCGGTGAACACCGCAGAGTTCGTCGAGCGCGGCACCTCGATCATGGATCGGCTGACCACCACGCAGACCCCGCCGCCCTGGCAACTCGTGATCGGCACCGGCGTACTCGCTCTGGCACTGGTGGCGTTTCGCCCGAGCTGGCGGCTGCTGCGCAATGTGGTGACCCTGGCGCACGAGGCCGGGCACGCGTTCACCGCGCTGCTCACCGGACGACGGCTCGACAGCATCCGATTGCATTCGGACACTTCCGGACTCACCGTCTCGAGCGGGAAGCCGTACGGGTTCGGCATGATTCTGACCTCGGCCGCGGGCTATCCCGCCCCGGCGCTGCTGGGCCTGGCCTACGCGGGCCTGCTCGGCGCACACCGGATCACCCTGATGCTGTGGCTGACGATCGCACTGCTGGTGGTGCTGCTGATCAAGGTGCGCAACGTGTTCGGCGTGCTGACCGTGCTGGTGGTGGGCGGCATCCTGTTCGCCGTCTCCTGGTTCGGCACCGACCTGGCGCAGGCCGCGCTCGCGTACCTCGCGGCGTGGTTCCTGTTGCTGGCGGCCGTGCGCCCGGTGATCGAGTTGCAGCGCAATCGCAAGCACGAACCCAATTCCGACGCCGATCAGCTGGCGCGCCTGACCCGGGTGCCCGGCATCCTCTGGGTCCTGGTGTTCGGCGCGATCGCGGTGTGTTCGCTGATCCTGGGAGCCCGGTTGCTGCTCGCCGACGCCCGCGGGGTGTGTGTGCCGCCGCTCACGCACAGCACGTGCGAGGCGTCAACCGCTCGGTGAGCATTCTCCCACCCGCGATCGGGAACCGTACGAGTGCAAGAATTCTCGAGAACGACGGCTAACATTCGCGATGCACCGTCCGGGTGATCATGAACACGGATCGCCGGGCGTTCGATCGTGATCGCAGGAGGGTTGGGATGGACAGACCGGCGTGGGCCCCGGAGGGCGTGGACATGGCGCAGGCGAGCCCGGCTCGCATGTACGACGCGCTGCTGGGCGGGTCGCACAATTTCGAGATCGACCGCCGCGCCGCGGAAATGGGTAAGCAGCTCGTCCCGGATCTGCCCCGGGTCGCCCTGAGCAATCGCGCGTTCCTGCGCCGCGCCGTGCGGTTCCTGGTGGACCAGGGCGTGCGCCAGTTCCTCGACATCGGCTCCGGCATCCCGACCGCGGGCAACGTGCACGAGGTCGCCCAGCAGCTCGATCCCGCCTGCCGGGTGCTGTACGCCGATATCGATCCGGTGGCCGTCGCGCATTCGCGGGCCATCCTCGGCGGCAACGACCGGGCCGTGGCGATCGAGGCCGATCTGCGCAAGCCCGCCGACGTGCTGGCCGCGGCCCGCGCCACCGGCCTCCTCGATTTCGACGAGCCGGTGGGCGTGCTGCTGATCGCGGTGCTGCACCTGCTCGCCGACGACGACCACCCGGCCGACGCGGTGGCGGCCCTGCACGCCGCGGTGCCGTCCGGCAGCTATCTCGCTCTCTCCCACCTGTCCTCGGCCACCCGCCCGGAGGACGCCGCCAAACTGGGCGCCAACGCCGCCGCGCAGAACAAGATCGGTATTCACTTCCGGTCCCGCGCGGAGATCACCGGGCTGTTCGGCCCGTGGACGCCGGTCGAGCCGGGCGTGGTGGAGCTGCCGCTGTGGCGGCCCGAATCCGAGCGCGACGTGCACGAAACCCCCGGCCGCTCACTCGGTTTGGCGGGGGTTGGCCGGAAAGACTGAGCGGGAGTACGACTTCGGGCAAGGGGGGTTTCCGGTGGGAGCACACGAGCTGGCGGTGCGCTGGGCCGGCATGCTGGACGGCGCGGTCGCGCCGGTGCTCACCCGGGCGCAGGTCGAGGACCTGCTCGACCCTTTCGCCGCCGAACTGATCGAGGTCGTGCGGGGCACCGGCGATCCGAAGGCGGCCCAGCGCGCGGCCGCCGCCCTGGTGGCGGCGAACTACCGGGACCCGCTCGCGGTGCAGCGCTCGGTACTGGTGCTGTGCGCGGATCTGGTCGATCACGCGTGCGCGAATCCGCGCTGCCCGGACATCGATTCGGTGCGCGCGCGGGCCATCGAGGCCGCGGCGGGCTTCGCCGCCGAGTTCAGCGCGGGCCTGCGCGCCGCCGCGCTGGCCGAACAGGAGGCCACCATCACCGCGGCCTTCACCGCCGCCCGGGAGGCCGAGGCGCGCAGGCAGCTGTCCGAGGCGCGCTTCCAGGCCATCTTCGCGGGCGCGTCGGTGGGTATCGGCACCATCGACATCGACACCGGCCGCGTGCTGGACGTCAACAACGCGATGGCCGAAACCCTGGGCGTGCCCGCAGAATCCATGCCCGGGCGCTCGGTCGCGGACATCCTCGGCCCGGCCAACATCGGCGCGGCCTTCGAACGCTTCCAGCGGCTGCTGGCCGGCGAGGTCGACAGCTTCCGGATGGAGACCACACACAACCGCGCGGACGGCGCGGTGTGCGTGGTGGACCTGTCGATGTCCGTGGTGCGCGACAGCGCGGGCGCGCCGCGCTTCCTGGTCGGGGTCACCGTCGATGTCACCGAGCGCAAGCAGCTCGCCGATCAGCTCTGGTACGACGCGCACCACGACTCGCTGACCGGGCTGCCCAATCGGCTGCTGTTCTTCGACCGGCTCACCGCCGCCGACGGGCAGGTCGGGGTCTGCTACCTGGATCTGGACGGATTCAAGGAGATCAACGACCGGCGCGGGCACACCGCCGGGGATCGCGTGCTGTGCGACGTGGCCGAGCGGCTGCGCGGCGCGCTGCCCGCCAACGCGGTCGCGGCACGCCTGGGCGGAGACGAGTTCATCGTGCTGGTCGAAGAGTGCACGGGCCGAGCAGAATTGGCGGAGGTGTCCGCGAGCATCCTGGCGGCGCTGCGGGATCCGTTCGATGTGGCGGGGCTGTCGGTGACGGTGGGCGCGAGCATCGGCACCGCCCTGGTCGACACCCACTCCACCGCCATCGACGAACTCATGCACGCCGTGGACACCGCCATGTACCGGGACAAGGCGACCCGGCAGGGGCGGTAGCGGGCTAGATCACGTACGGCACGAGGGCCTTGCGCTCGGCCGGGTAGTCCGCGAACTTCTCCCGGTACCAGGTGTGGGTGGCGAACGCGCGCGGGACGAGATTGCCGAAGGTGATCAGGAAGATGATCACGCCCGGCAGCGCCCAGGTGAGAATGGCGAAGCCCGCCCACGCCACCAGCTCGCCGAGGTAGGTGGGGCTGGTGACGAACTTGAAGCCCAGACCGTAGGGCACCTTGTACTCGGTCGCGCCGGGGTTGTTCTTGTCGCGCAGGTTGCGCACGATGCGCTCGGAGCTCACCAGGAGCGCGAATCCACCGAGATAGATGATCAATCCGATGATGAAGCGCGGGTCGGTCAGCCACTCGCTGCCGTACTGCCCCAGGTAGTCGTGGCTGAACAGCGCGCCGTTGAGGTAGCCGTGCAGCGAGGTGACCAGCATGCCCATGCCGAGCACCGAGACGTTGAAACTGCTGGTCTTGCCGGGCACCTGGCGAATCGAGAGGGGGAAGAACCACCCGCGATTGCCGTAGTGCAGAATCCAGATGGCCGCCAGCGCCAGGGAAGTCGGCTCGAAACGGTTCGGACCGCTGAGGTACGCCACCGCGAAGACCACGGTGGCTGGAATCTCCATCAACCACCACCCCAGCTTCGGGTTCAGGTTCAAACCGAGGCTGTCGGTGGCGAAGCGGCCGTACGGGCTCTGCGCGAACAGTCCGCCCACCAGCACGAACACGGTGAAAGCGATCGCGATGGTGAGGACGGTGTCATAAACGGTGTTGCCGGTGTACCAATTCATTCGTGGTCCTTCGTCGTAAAACTAGAACACGTTCTATCATGGCGGCCGCTGTTCCGATACCCGTAGCCGGCGGATGGCCCGGGGCCGCCCGGTAGGTTGGCGGGGACCCGCAGGGAGGCGTAGATGGGTGCAGAGGGATGGGATGTACTTCTGAAATGGATGCCGTTCTTCCTGGAGGAGGAGGACGAGGAGACCGAGGGCGGCGGGCTGGAGTGGAATCCGCGCTTCATTCAGGTCCGTGACGAGAGCGGCGGACGCCACGTCCACTTCGCGCAGCAGGGGTCCGATATCGAGGTGGTCATCGCCGTGCCGGTGGACGCCGCCGACGCCGACCACCTGCTGACCACGCTGCGCGCGCAGCCGGAGGGCCTGTGGGATCCGTGCCCGCTGGCCCTGGAATCGGATGCGACAGCGCCGGATCCGCACCTGCGCGCGGCACAGCGCGTGCGGCGCGAACCGCGACTGGCCCGCGAGTGGAGCACGGGCTGGCGGCGCGGGGCGAGCCTGGATCAGCGCCGCAGGATCGCCGATTCGGTGGTCACGGTGCTGCGCGACGGCCTCGACATGGAGTCCGGCGGCCTGCGTTTCACCGCCTGGAGCCTGGACGCGCCCGACACCGTCGGCGACTACGGCCTGATCGCCGACCGGCCCAGCGAACGCGGCGCGCCCGTATTGTGCGCGGACTGGGACGATTTCGAGGCCAGGCTGGCCTGGGCGCTGACCACGCTGCCGTGGGACGGGGTGATCAACGTCAGTACCCCGCATCCGGGGCCGGATCCGTGCTTCGTGCAGTTCCTGCACGGTCGCCAGCTGTTCAACGAGGCCAGCGGCTGGGACGTGGCGGGACTGGGCGGGGACGAATTCGACCGGCGCATGCGGGATCTGGGCTGGAGCTTCGCCCCGCACAGCGTGCCCGGCGGCGCCGCCCTCATCTGGGAGGGTCCGGCAGCTCGCACCGGATACAACCCGAGCCTGCGGGGCGCTCCGTTGCGCACGGTCACCACCTTCCAGGAGGTGTTCTCGGTGCGGCATCCGCAGGACCTGGTGTTCCGCGCCTTCCGCAACGGACGCCGGCGGGACCCCGAACTCCGTTATCTGGACGTGGAATTGGGGGTGCCGCGCGACGTGCGCTGAGCCGGCCGGATTCTCACAGCCGTTGCAGGCGGATGGGTAGCCCGTCAGCGGGTTTGGGACCGGTTCCGGCCACCAGGGGTACCCGGTAGTCGTCGGGGACGCTCCAGCGGTAGTTCAGCAGCATCTGGTACAGCACCGCTTTGACCGTCATCCCGCCGAAGTACCGGCCGATGCACTTGTGCGCGCCGCCGCCGAAGGGCGGCCAGGCGAAGCGGTGGGATTTGTCCTCGGCCCGGGCGGGATCGAAGCGCTCGGGATCGAAGACGTCCGGATCCTTCCAGTACTCCTCGGACCGCATCATGACGTAGGGCCCGATCATGACCAGGGTTCCCCGCGGGATGAAATACCCCTGGATCTCGGTGTCGGCGATGGCTTCTCGCACCTGCTGCCCCACCGGCGCGTACATCCGCAGCGCCTCGCGGAAGGCCAGTTCCAGATCGGGCAGGCGGTCCAGGTCCGCGTACTCGAGGGCGGGCTTGCCCAGCGCGCGGGCTTCCGCGCGCAGGCGCTCCTGCCATTCGGGATTGCGGGCCAGCTCGTACACCAGCATGGCGATGGCGATGGTGCTGGTGTCGTGCGCGGCCATCATGGTGAAGATCATGTGGTCGACGATGTCCGCGTCGGTGAAGGATTCGCCGTCCTCGGTGACCGCGTGGCACAGCACGCTGAACAGGTCCTCGCCGTCCCCGGCGCGCTTGTTCGGCAGCTCGCGGCGGAAGTACTCCTCGAGCACGCGCCTGCCGCGCAGGCCGCGGTGCCAGACCCCGCCGGGCACATTGGTGCGGATGACGGCGGTCCCGCCGACCACCGCGTCCTCGAAGGCGCGGATGAGCCGGGTGCCCTCGGCGCCGAGCTCCGCCCCGGCGAAGACCACGGTCGCCTGTTCCAGCAGCAATTGCTTGACCCGGTCGTACAGCGGGAAATCCGGTGCCGGACGCCAGCTCTCGACCCCGCGGGTGATGCGCGGCGTGCTCAGGTCCAGATAGCCGATGAGGCGGGGCCGGGTGAAGGCCTGCTGCAGGATCCGCCGGTGATAGCGGTGGTCGTCGAAGTCGCGCAGCAGCAGCCCGCCCTTGAAGAACGGGCCGATGAGAAATTCCCAGCCGCGCTGGGCGGAGAAGGCGTGCTTGCGATCGAGCAGGAACTCCTCCACGCCGGCCGGACTGTGCAGCCCGACGATCGGGCGGCCGAACGCGCCCATCCAGTGCACCGGGCCGTAGCGGCGCATGGTCTTGCGGGCGTAGCCGAGCGGATCGGCGAGTTGGCTCAGGACATGACCCACGCCGGGCGGGCCGAAATCACCCATGATCGGTGCGAGTCCACTGCCCGGCGGCGGGTCCGCCAGGGCGCGGGTGCGGGCCGGGTACCGCTGCAATACCCCGGCGACATGACACTGAATTCTGTGATTCAGCACGGCTTTTCGAGGCGCCATGGCTGCACGTTATCGGAAACGATCGTTTCCGTAAACGGTCGTTTCCTGACTTGTGTGCGAAGCTTGCGGAGTGACGCGCGCTTTCCAGGGGACCTACCGCGGAACCAGCACCGACGAGCGCCGCGAACAACGCAGGCGGCGGCTCCTCGATGCCGCGCTGGAAATCGTCGGGACGCAAGGGCTTTCGGCGCTGACCGTGCGCGGGCTGTGCGAACAGGCCAAGGTCGGGCCGCGCTTCTTCTACGAATCCTTCCCGGACCTGGACACCCTGGCCGGCGCCCTGCTGTTCGAGGTGCAGCAGGAAGCCCTCGACAGGGCCATTGACACCATGCACGCCACCCCCGGCTCGCCCGAGGACAAGATTCGCGCCGGGGTGGCCACGCTCATCATCGCCGTCACCGATGACCCGCGCCGCGCCAATATCGCCTTCGCGCAGGCCCACGGCAGCGAGCGGCTGACCCGGCTGCGTTTCGAGGGCATGCGGCGGGTGGCGACCGCGATCATGGGACAGGCCCGGGTCATCCTCGACATCCCCGAGGGCGAGGACACCGCGCTGATCGCGCTCACCCAGCTCATCACGGGCGGGGCGGCGGAACTGATCCTGGTGTGGCTGGACGGCGGGTTGAAGGTCGAGCGGCCGGTGCTGATCCAGATCGTCGCGGACTACGTGGTGACGGTGGTCGATCAGCTGCCCGCCATGATGGACAAATTGCACTGAGGACCGGCGGCCACGATCTCCTCGACGACGATCTTGGCGGTCTCCGCGCAGGCGCTGGTGCCGCCGTGCGCGTATTCCTTCACCGCGTCGCCGACGTTCCAGAGATTGGGGATCGGGGTGGTGTGCGGCAGGTCGTAGCCCGGCACCGTGCGCTGGGGCGGCCAGTCGTCGCGGCTGACCGCGATGGACAGGATGCGGGCCGCGTCGAATCCGGGCAGGTGCCTGCGCAGGTCCCCCAGGACCAGCGCGGTCTCGGCGTCGGCGTCGAAATCCCCGATGGACGGTTTGGGCACGCCCGTCCCGACGTACAGGTGCCAGCCGTCGGGCGCCATCTCGGGGCAGGTGACGGTGAGGTCGGCGACGTAGCAGAGCCTGCGGGCGCCCGCGAAACTCAGCAGCCCGGGCGCGTCGACCAGGGCATCGCGGCTCGCGAAGTTCACCGTGATCATCGCCGCGGGCAGGTCGCCCTGCAGCACCGTGCCGATATAGCTGGCCGGAAAGCGTTCGGGGCCAACCAGATCGAGCGTCGCGGCGGGCCCGATATCGCTGATGGCCACCCCGCAGGTCACCTCCACGCTCTCCCCGCCGCGCACGATCGTCGCGCCGGTGACCCGGCCGTCGGTGACCGCGACGTGCCGCACCTCGCTGTCCAGCCAGACCTGCCCGCCGTTGCGCTCGACCACCTCGGCCAGCGCCTTCCAGAGCCCGAGGGTGCCCTCGGGGCAGAAACCGAAGGGCCGGAACACCGATTCGGTGGCGAAGTAGGTCAGGAAGACACGCGCGGGCAGTTCCTCGGCCCCGACCGCGAAGGCCGATCCGCACAGGGTGCGGAAAATCCCCTGCACCACTTCGTTTCTGGTGTGCCTGCGCACCCATTCCGCGGTGGACAGCTCCCGCCCGGGAAGCTCGCCGGCGGGCGGCGGGGGCGCCGTATCGCGCAGCAGGGCGGCACCCTGCCGGATGAGCTGGGCGAACAGCAGGGCCCAGCCGCCGGTGGTGACGTCCACGGTGCGCTCGCCGATGCGATACAGCAGGGACGGATCCGCCGGGCGCACTTCGAATTTCGCGCCAACCTCGGCGAAGGTTTCTTCGGTGACACCGCCCAGCTCGACCGCGATGGCGCCGGTATTGACCTTGAATCCATCTATGTCGTCGGTCGAGGCGCGGCCCCCGACCCGATCCAGGCGTTCGGCGACCAAGGTTCTGTAGCCCAGGTGCGAGAGCCGGGCGGCGGTGCACAGGCCGCCCGCTCCGGCTCCGACAACCAGTGCGTCCCAATCATTCCCGCTCATGGCGAGGCTCCTGACAACATGCCCGGCCCACGGGGTTCGCCCCGGGCCGGGCGGCGGCCGTATCGGTGCTGCGACTCCAATTCTCCCGCACCTCAGCGTTACTCGGCAGCGCTACGGTGTGTACCGGTTCCTTCGCGGGGTTCGCAGCCGCGAATCGCCCTCGACCGTCCGGTCCCACCGCTCGCCCGCGGTGCATCGGTCATGGCGAAGCGCTCTACCCGGACCGCCGATGGACCGTCACCGTCCGGGGGTGGCCGCCGATCGGGCGGGGTCCAGGACTCATAGTCCCGGATGTCCGGTGTGTGCCCCGCCACGCTCGTAATAGAACTGGGCAGTCGATACGTTGGGGGTGTGACGCCGCACCTGCATCAGCTCTATCCAGAACTCGCGCACACGCTGCCACACGTCTGTCTGGGGTCCGGGCCCACGCCCGTGCGGCAGTTGTCCGCGATCGATTCCTGCGGCGCGGATCTCTGGGTGAAGGACGACGGGGCGTTCGGCGACGGCGGGTGGGGCGGAAACAAGGTCCGCAAACTGGAATGGCTGCTCCCCGAGGCGCGCAGGCGCGGGCGCGAGACCATCGTGACGGTCGGCGCGCTGGGTACCAACTGGGGTCTGGCGACCGCGCTGTACGGCCGCGAGTACGGGCTGAAAACCGTTCTGGCACTGATCGATCAGCCGGTCGACGAGCACGTGCGAGCGCAGCTGGACCGGTTGCGCGCCTCCGGGGCCGAATTGCATTTCACCAGGAGCAAGGCGCGCACCATCGCCAGCGCGCCGTTTCTGCTCGCCCGCAATTTCTCCGGGTGGCGGCCACCGTACTTCCTGCCCGCCGGGGGTTCCTCCCCCGTCGGCGCGCTGGGCTACGTGGAAGCCGCGCTCGAACTCGCCGCCCAGGTCCGGGACGGGGAGCTGCCCGAGCCCACGCATATCGTGACCGCGGTCGGGTCGGGCGGCACGGTGGCCGGCCTCGCGCTCGGCCTGCGGCTGGCGGGCCTGCGCACACGGGTGGTCGGCGTGGTCGTCAACGACTCGCTGCCGCTGGACGCGACCACGCTGGGCAGATTGGCCGACCGGTCCGCCCGGCTGCTGCGCGAGCGGGGAGCGCGCCTGCCCGAGGACCTCTCCCCCACCGGCAACATGGAGATCGTCACCGACTGGCTCGGGCCCGGGTACGGCCGCGTCACCCCGGAAGCCGCTACGGCGCAAACGCTTTCGTCGAAGCTGGAACAGCTCACACTGGAGCCCGTGTACACGGCCAAGGCCATGGCGGCGGTGCTCGACATGAACGCGCACGGGCACTTCGGCCGGGGGCCGGTGGTGTACCTCAATACCAACGGGCCGCGCTGACCCGGGAAACTCAGGGGCGCAGTTCGAGCCTGCGCACCAGCGCCACCAGCGCGGCGCGCTGACTGTCGGGCCGATCCACGTCCGCCCCCAGAATCATGCGAACAACCTGCGGTGCGGCGAACCACCACGCGGCCAGCGCGGCCACGGCGTAGAGCAGATACCCCGCGGGCACATCGTCCGGCAGCGCACCCGCGCGCTGGGCCGCGGCCAGCGCTCGCACCTTCTCCGCGTAGTGCGCCGCGCGCGCGGACTCGGCCGGGAGTGCGCCGGCGTGCGACTGCAGGCCCTCCCAGTGCAGCAGGCGCAGGAACTGCGGGTGGGTGTGATGGAAGTCGAAGACGTGCCCGGCGTACTCGGCCAGGTCACCGGCCGCGTCCGGATGCAGCGGGCTGGCAGCGGCCAACTGCGCGAGTTGATCGGTGAGCACCGCCTCGAACAGGCCCTGTTTGTCGCCGAAGTACTGGTAGATGCGTTCTTTGTTGACACCCGCGCGGGTGGCGATCGCGGCGACCCGGGCGCCGTCGGGACCGCGTTCGGCGAACTCGTGCACCGCCGCTTCCAGCAGCAGCCTCTTGGTCCTGTCGGTGTCCCACGCCATGTCCCCATCCAACCATCTCCAACCGTGCGGTTGTAATTCGGCCCGCCGGTGTGGCAAACTCCAACCGCACGGTTGCAGTTTCAGTCGAGGAGGTGGCATCGTGCCCGAATTGCGTTCACGGACGGTCACGCACGGTCGGAACATGGCGGGGGCGCGCGCCCTCATGCGAGCCAGCGGGGTGCCGTCGGCCGACATCGGCCGCAAGCCGATCATCGCGGTCGCCAACAGCTTCACCGAGTTCGTGCCGGGTCATACGCACCTGCAGCCGGTGGGGCGGATCGTCGCCGCGGCCGTGCAGGCCGCCGGCGGCATCGCACGCGAGTTCAACACCATCGCCGTCGACGACGGAATCGCCATGGGGCACAGCGGAATGCTGTACTCGCTGCCCTCGCGCGATCTGATCGCCGACTCCATCGAGTACATGGTGAACGCGCACTGCGCGGACGCTCTGGTGTGTATCTCCAACTGCGACAAGATCACTCCCGGCATGCTCATGGCGGCCCTGCGCCTGAACATCCCCGTGGTCTTCGTCTCCGGCGGGCCGATGGAGGGCGGCACCGCGGTGCTGGTCGACGGCACCGTGCGCAGCCGGCTGGACCTGGTGGACACCATGGCCGCCGCGGTGTCCCCCGACGTCTCCGACGCCGACATGGCGCTCATCGAGGAGAACGCCTGTCCCACCTGCGGTTCCTGCGCGGGCATGTTCACCGCGAACTCCATGAACTGCCTGACCGAGGCGCTGGGCCTGGCCCTGCCCGGCAACGGGACGGTGCTGGCCACCCACACCGCCCGCCGCGCGCTGTACGAGGCGGCGGGGCACACCATCGTGGAGCTGACCAGGCGGTACTACGAGCAGGACGACGATCGGGTGCTGCCCCGGAACATCGCCTCGCACCGGGCTTTCGACAACGCGATGACGCTGGACCTGGCCATGGGCGGATCAACCAATACGGTGCTGCATCTGCTGGCAGCCGCGCGTGAGGCCGGGCTCGACTACACCCTCACCGACATCGAGAAGATGTCGCCGCAGGTGCCGTGCCTGTGCAAGGTCGCACCCAACGGGTCGTACCTGATGGAGGACGTCCACCGGGCGGGTGGCATCCCCGCCCTGCTCGGCGAGCTGGATCGCGGCGGGTTGCTGCACCGCGATGTCCATGCGGTGCACGCGGATTCGCTCTCGGCATGGCTGGCGGACTGGGATGTGCGCGGCGGCAGTCCCAGCGCCGAGGCGACCGAGATGTTCCACGCCGCACCCGGCGGAAAGCGCTCGGCCACGGCGTTCTCCCAGTCCGAACGCTGGCACGAACTCGACACCGACGCGGCCGGGGGCTGCATTCGTGATCGCGCCCACGCGTACTCGCGCGACGGCGGCCTGGCGGTGCTGCGCGGCAACCTCGCTCCCGACGGCGCGATCGTGAAATCCGCGGGCGTCGCGGACCACATGCACACGTTCACCGGTCCGGCACTGGTCGTGGAATCGCAGGAGGAGGCCGTCGAGGTCATCCTGACCGGGCGAGTGCGGCCCGGCGACGTCCTGGTCATCCGCTACGAGGGACCCCGTGGCGGGCCCGGTATGCAGGAAATGCTGTACCCCACCACGTATCTCAAGGCGCGCGGGCTCGCGCACACCTGCGCGCTGGTGACCGACGGCCGCTTCTCCGGCGGCTCCTCCGGGCTGTCGGTCGGCCATATCTCTCCCGAGGCCGCCGCGGGCGGTCCGTTGGCTCTGGTTCACGACGGCGACTCGATCACCGTCGACATCCCGACGCGTTCGCTGACGGTGCACGTGGATCCCGCCGAATTGGCCGACCGCCGTGCGGCATTGGAGTCGGGCACCGGTTACCGGCCGCGCAACCGCGAACGCCAGGTGTCACTGGCCCTGCGCACCTACGCGTTGCTCACGACCTCGGCGGACAAGGGAGCGGTTCGGGACGCTACAAAGCTGCCGGATTGACAGGGCGCAGCCGAACCGGGGAGCGATCCGCGCGCTGTTGGCGAGGCTGCGGGAACGGCACCGCATCGGGTAGTTCATGTTCGCAACGCCGCTGCTCGCGATCGAATCGTGCGGTGCCAGAGCGCAATCAGGCGACCGCGCACGATCGCAGCCAGCTGCCAGGCCCTGACCTGTTCCACCCGTCCGCCATCATGGGTCTCGATCCACGAACGAACCGTCGTTAGTCTCAGCGGATGTCGAGATCAACCAGGACGAGTCGGCGCCTGGCATTGCTGCTGGGCGCGGCCGGGGTGGGCATGGCGGCGACCGCGACCGTCGCCGCGGGGACGGCGCGCGCGGAGCCTGCCGCGGGTGGACGCCGCTACCCCGGCTATCAGGCCGAGGACTGGGCAAAACCCTTCGCGGAGTTCATGGCCGAGCGCACGGCCCCGGCCCAGTCCCCGGTGCTGACCGCCTACGACTCCGGACCTGTCGCATCGGAGCAGATCCCCGATTTCGCGGCCTGGACGGCGGATCTCGCTCCCACCGGATACTCGCTGACCGAAACCGGTTACGGCTACACCGCTTCCGGTGAAGTGTGGGTCGCGGTGCGCACCGAAATGCCCAGAGTGACGGCGGCGATGTGGGATTGGTGGTTCGGCTGGCATTCCACCGATTCGGCACGCTACAAGCTGTGGCATCCCGACGCGCACATGTATTCCGAATTGGCCACCGACACCCGAGCCCGCGCACTACCGGACCGGGACCGGTATATCGGCAACATCTCCTATGTGGACGAGTACATCGGCCCCAAGCTCCAGCAATTGGCCATCGCGTTCCACGATCCGGTGACGCGCGGATTCACCGTGCCCGACGATCACACGGTGATCTGCGCCCGCGTCGGCAGCGGCGTGCTACCCGTCGACCTGGGCTGGCTCGCCCACCAGGTCCGCCCGGTACCCGGCGGCGCCGAGATGCGCAGCCGCTTCTACCTGAAGGTGTACGGAACCCACGCTCCCGCACCGCTACCCGCCGCCAGGGCGGTCGAACGCGGTGCCGCCCTCGACCCCGCGGACCTGCTCCCGGACCTCGTCATGGCCCGTGACCTGATGTTGCACTGCGGCCAGGAGATGAATCATCTGGCCCGGTTCCTGCCCGAGCTGTACGCGAGGTTCCGCGACACGCCCTGATCGGGCGGGGGCGCGATGACCGCGGCCGGCGGGGCGGCGATCGGATGGATCGGCGCGGAACCGCGCTTGCGGGATCATTGCGACGACTCCGGAAATGGCTTTCGATTTCAGCCGAGTTTCATTCGATTCTGAATTGCGCGCTTGTCTGAATATCTATGTATCACAATCGAATTGGGGTATTGCGATTTGCTATCAAGGCGTAGAATGGGGGTATGAATTCGGGAGGGGAATCCACAGCCGCGCAGGGTGCACTCGCACTCGGTGCCGCGGCGGAAACCCTGCTCGAAGCGCCCC
>NZ_JBEXUS010000062.1:0-47017 GCF_040614455.1 Nocardia sp. NPDC005978 | reverse complement strand
CGGCGGCGCGCGCCGCACGTTGCGGGCCCCGTGGCGTCCGCGCCCGCCGGCCGTACTGCGTTGTCGCGCGCCCGGATCGACGAGTTCAGCCGTCGCCTGCACAGTCCCGCCGCCGTCGTCGTCCTCCTGGTCGGCAGCGGAATCCTGTTGACCGTCTACGAGACTCGCGTCGGCGGTGACTTCATGCACGGGCGCATGCTGCTGCCCCAGCTGTTCTGCCTGCTGCTGCCGGTCATGGTGCTGCCGCTGCGACCGGTGGGGACCGCGGCCGCACGCCGCCGCGCGGACTGGACCGCGACGGCCGCGCTCGTCGCGCTCTCGGCCATCATCGGCTGGGCGCTGTTCGCGGCCAACACCACCGCGATCACCTCCGGCACCGAGATCCGCGCCACCGGCATCGTGGACGAGCGCATCTACTACGTCCTGCTCAGCGGCCACGACCACCCCATCCGGGCCGAGGACTACCTGGACTTCCCGCGCATGCGGCCGCTGATCAACGACCTCGCCGAGACGCCGAACGGCGGACTGGCGATCAACCTGCCCGACCAGACCTATTGGTACGTCATCCCGCCGCCGGAACCCGTCCCCGCCGGCGGCACCGGCCACACGGTGTACTTCCTGAACCTCGGCATGTCGAGCATGAACGTGCCCCTGGACGTGCGCGTCATCGATCCGGTCGGATTGGCGTATCCGGTTGCGGCGCACAGTGACCGGCTCACCGACGGCCGGATCGGGCACGACAAGAACCTGGACGCCAGCTGGGCGGTGGCCGATACAGGGGTGGTGGCCCTGCACCCGTGGATGGCCGCGCACATCCGGGTCCTGCATGTCGAGCAGGCGCGACAGGCGCTGTCCTGCCCGCAGACCCAGGACCTGCTGGCCTCGTCCCGCGCGCCGCTGACCTTCACGCGGTTCCGGAACAATCTGCGCCAGGCCTTCGGCTTCGCGAGCACGCGCATCGAGCGGATCGCGAAATACGATCTGCAACGCTGCGATCTGCCCGAACCCCCGTTCCCGGGGCCGTACTACCCCAACTGACGGTCGTGACCGCGGTGCGATCACGCACCGCGGTCACGGAATAGCAAGGGCGTGAACGCCAATCAGGGTCCCGCCGCGATTCGCCCGGGCCCTGGTTCGGGCGCCGGTGGCGGCGGCGGGGTGGTGTAGAAGTAGATCGCGCCGCCGCCCGCGCCCAGCGCCGCCCCGGCCGCGCCGCCGATGATGCCGCCGGTCAGGGCCCCGCCGCCGCAGCCGACGATCGCGCCGACCGGGATGAGCACGACGCCGAGCCCGCCGAGTCCGATGATCGCCGTGCCCAGCACCGTGGACAGGCCGCCGAGGATCGCGCCGATCCCGCCGCCCAGCAGACAGCCGCCGACCGCGCCGGTGGTCGTGCCGACCAGCAGGCCGATGCCCGCGCCCGCGGCCAGTTCGCCGTTGAGCCGGTCCTGGGCCGCGCCCTGATCGACCGGACCGGTCACCGGCCGGTAGAACGCCTGGGCCACATCCAGACTCGGGGTGATGACGGCCGTGCCGCCGTCGATCTTCACCGAGATCGGGAACAGGAAGTCCGCGAGCCGGAAGCTCAGCGGCAGGGTGGAGAGCACTCGGCCGTCGCCGCTCAGAATCACCAGGTGATTGCCGTCCATGGCGAAGGTGCCGTCGTCGATCGCCACCTCGAGGCTCGACGCCGTCCGGTGCACGTGGAACGGCGTGGCGGGCAGCACCGGCTCGGCACCGCCCGTTCCGCTCGCCAGGAGCGGGAACACCAGTGCCGGGACGAACAGAAGCGGTACGTGGCGCAGCTTCATTCGAACTCTCCTGATCGGTGCGCAAACCGTTGATCCGGGTAGTCGAAAACGCGTTCGTTGCCAGGGCCCCGCAAGGCCCTAGCAGACAGTACTCGCTGCGGTGCCGCGCCGGAAGGCCGTGCTCAGCGCACCTGCGGGGCGACCTTCGTGCCCAGCAGGTCGATGGTGTGCAGCACCTTCTCGTGCGCCAGCGTGCCCACGCTCGCGTGCAGCATGAAGCGGTCCAGTTCGAGGGTGTCGCGCACGTCCGCGATCTTGGCCGCCACCTGGTCCGGGGTGCCCACGAACAGCGACCCGCCGGGCGAGCGCAGGGCGTCGAACTGCTGCGGGGTCATCGGGCCCCAGCCGCGCTCGCGGCCGATGCCGCTCATGGCCCGCGCGTACGGCTTGTAGAAGTCCGCGACGGCCTGTTCCTCGGTGTCGGCGACGTAGCCGTGCGCGTGCACGGCCACCGGCTGCCGGTCGTGCCCGCCCTGCTCCAGCGCGCGGTGGTAGAGATCAACCAGCGGCTTGAACCGGGCCGGCTGCCCGCCGATGATGGCGATGGCCAGCGGCAGGCCCAGCAGGCCCGCGCGGATCACCGATTCCGGGCTGCCGCCCACCGCGATCCAGACCGGCAGCGGCCGATCCTCGGTGCGGGGGTAGACGACGGCGTTGTCCAGCGGCGCGCGGAACTTCCCGGACCAGGTGACCGGGCCCTCCTCGCGGATCTTCAGCAGCAGGGCCAGCTTCTCGTCGAAGAGTTCGTCGTAGTCGGCCAGGTCGTAGCCGAAGAGCGGGAACGATTCGGTGAACGAGCCGCGCCCGGCCATGAGCTCGGCCCGGCCGCGGGACAGCCCGTCGAGCGTCGCGAAATCCTGGTACACCCGTACCGGATCGTCGGAGCTCAGCACGGTGACCGCGCTGGTGAGCTGGATCCGCTCGGTGCGCGCGGCGATGGCCGCCAGCACCATGGCGGGGGAGGAGGCCGCGAAATCCTCGCGGTGATGCTCGCCCACGCCGTAGACGTCCAGCCCGGCCTGTTCGGTGGCCACGGCCTCGTCGACGACCTGGCGCAGCCGCTCACCGGCGGTCGGCACCGGTCCGTCGCCGCCGACGGGATGAGTCTCGGCGAATGTCGTCAAACCCAGTTCCATGGCAAGTCGCCCTTCCATCATTGTTTCCAAGTCAACCGAAAGCTTAAACGGACTGCGGTCCGGAAATGTTCCCGGCTGGCCTCCGCCGCGAAGCCCCCGCGCGGTCCGGATACTCTTGATCCCATGTCAGTGCGCACCCGCAAACCCCTCGTTCCCGGCACCCAATCACCCATTCGCGAGGTGCCGAAATCCATCGAGCGGCCCGAGTACGTCTGGAAGAAGACGGCCAAGGAGGGCAACGAGCCCTGGGTGCAGACCCCCGAGACGATCGAGGCCATGCGGGTCGCGAGCAAGCTCGCCGCGCAGGCCCTGGAAGAGGCGGGCAAGGCCGTCGCCCCCGGCGTCACCACCGACGAGCTCGACCGCATCGTGCACGAGTACCTCATCGACAACGGCGCGTACCCGTCGACGCTGGGCTACAAAGGTTTTCCCAAATCCTGCTGCACCTCGCTGAACGAGGTCATCTGCCACGGCATTCCGGACTCCACCGTCATCGAGGACGGTGACATCGTGAACATCGATGTCACCGCGTTCATCGGCGGCGTGCACGGCGACACCAACAAGACCTACCTCGCCGGTGACGTGGACGAGGAGGTGCGACTGCTGGTCGAGCGCACCGAGGAGGCCACCGCGCGCGCCATCAAGGCCGTCAAGCCGGGCCGCGCGCTCAATGTCATCGGCCGCGTGATCGAGGCCTACGCCAACCGCTTCGACTACGGCGTGGTGCGCGACTTCACCGGTCACGGCGTCGGGCCGACCTTCCACAGCGGCCTGGTGATCCTGCACTACGACCAGCCCGCCGTGGAATCGGTCATCGAGCCGGGCATGACCTTCACCATCGAGCCCATGATCAACCTCGGCGGCATCGACTACGAGATCTGGCCCGACGGCTGGACCGTGGTCACCAAGGACCGCAAGTGGACGGCTCAGTTCGAGCACACCCTGGTCGTCACCGACACCGGCTCGGAGATCCTGACCCTGCCGTGAGCGGTTCCTACCTTCGTGCCACCGGTGGTCCCCGGCCGGTGCGTGGCGCCGGTTTCTCCCGGCTGTCGCTCGAACGCGAACCGCTTCCCCGGGTACTCGTCGACCGGGCCGGTGGCTCGGCGCCGATGTTCGGTGTGCGCGCGGAGCGCGACCGGTGAAGGGCGCCCTGCTCATCGCGGGCACCACCTCGGACGCGGGCAAAAGCGTTGTGGTGGCGGGGCTTTGCCGGTTACTCGCGCGCCGGGGCGTGCGGGTCGCGCCGTTCAAGGCGCAGAACATGTCCAACAACTCCGTCGTCACCCTGGACGGCGGGGAGATCGGGCGTGCGCAGGCTCTGCAGGCGCGCGCCGCCGGGCTGGAGCCGAGCGTGCGCTTCAACCCGATCCTGCTCAAGCCGGGTAGTGACCGGCGCTCGCAGTTGGTGGTTCGCGGCCGGGCGATCGACACCGTCGGGGCCAAGGACTATTTCCGCCATCGCACCGAACTGCGCGCGATCGTCGCGGAGGAATTGGCCGGTCTGCGGGCCGAATTCGACGTGGTGATCTGCGAGGGCGCCGGCTCGCCCGCCGAGATCAACCTGCGGGCAACGGATCTGGCGAACATGGGCCTGGCCCGCGCGGCCGATCTGCCGGTATTGGTGGTCGGCGACATCGACCGCGGCGGCGTGCTCGCGCACCTGTTCGGCACCGTCGCGGTGCTGGAACCCGAAGACCAGCAACTCATCTCGGGCTTCGTCATCAACAAGTTCCGCGGCGACGTCGATCTGCTGCGCCCCGGCATCGACCAGCTCACCGCCCTGACCGGCCGCCCCACCCTCGGCGTCATCCCCTTCGCCGAGGATCTCTGGATCGACGCCGAGGACTCCCTGGGCACCGTCGCCGACGCCCCCGTCGGCCGCTCGCTGCCCCCGCGCGGCGCGGACTGGCTGACGGTGGCCGCTGTCCGCCTGCCCCGCATCTCCAACTCGACCGACGTCGAGGCTCTGGCGTGCGAGCCCGGCGTCGCGGTGCGCTGGGTCACCGACCCCTCCCGCCTGGCCGGCGCGGACCTGGTGATCCTGCCCGGCAGCAAGGCCACGGTCTCGGACCTGGACTGGCTGCGCCGCACCGGAATAGCCGACGCGCTCCTCGCCCGCGCCGCCGCGGGCGGCCCCATCCTCGGCGTCTGCGGCGGCTACCAGATGCTCGGCCGCACCATCACCGACACCGTCGAGTCCGGCGCGGGCACGGTCCCCGGCCTCGGTCTGCTCGACCTCGAGATCGAGTTCGCCGACCCGAAGGTCCTGCGCCGGGCCACCGGCCACCTCGCGGACGGGCCCGGTCTCGCGCGCGGCGCGGATCGGGTCTACTCGCCCGAGGCGGACGACGACGCGATTCCGGGCTTCGTTGCGCCGGACGCGATATCGAACACAGCCGTCGCGGCCGCGATCTCCGACACAGCTCGGGGCTCGGCGGCTGTGGCCCCGGGCACGTCGGCGTCCGGCCCCGCGCCCGTCGCCGGGAGCGGCCCGACGGGCGCGAGCGGGATCGTTCCGGCATCGGCAGCTCCTGGCGGCCCCGCGGAGCCGGCAGCGGCCGAAAAGGCAATCCCCTTGCGGGGCTATGAGATTCACCACGGGCGCGTCCGCTCCAACGGCGACGCGCCGTGGCTGGTGCTCGAGGGGGAGCCCGAAGGCAGTGTGCGCGGGGCGATCTGGGGCACGCACCTGCACGGTGCGCTGGAATCGGACGACTTCCGCAGGGCGTGGCTCCGGGAGGTGGCCGCTCGCGCTGGTCGGCGGGGTTTCGTTGTCGCCGAGGACGTTTCGGTGGCCGCGGTGCGCGAGGCGCAGCTGGACCTGCTCGCGGACCTCCTGGAGAAGCACCTCGACCTGGACGCCCTCGAACGGCTCATCGCGGCGGGCGCGCCCGCCGGCCTGCCGACGCTGACGGTGCGCGCGAGCCTCTGACGCGGCGGCGGTGACGACCATCACGAGAATCCGCGCGACAGGCGTCCGGGAGTTTCGCGCGCCGTGTAGCGTCTTCGAAATGGAATCTCGGCGGATCACGGTCGGTGATCGCGAGTGGGGCGTACGGGTCGGAGGCAACGACTCCCGGCATCACGTCGTACTACTACCCGATGCGGGCGATCCGGCCGACGTATACGACGGGGTCTGCGATCGACTGCAGACCTCCGACCTGCGCACCATCGTCATCGAGCCCGCGCCCGGGCTCGACACCAAGACGGTCTTCGCGCTGCTCGACGAGCTGAAGGTGCCCTGGGCCAATCTGGTCGGCTGCGGTACCGGCGCGGACCTCGCCTGGCAGCTCGCCGCGCGCGGCTTCGGGCGTTTCATGAGCCTCATCGCCGCGGGCAGCGGACACCCGGCCGCCCCCGGCGTCGACGGTGAGATCGCCGACGCGACCTGCCCGCCGGTGGAGATCCCCACCACGCTGCTGGCCACCAAGCGCCTGCCGGCCCCCGTGGCCGAGGGCTCGGGCAGGCACGTCTACGGCGAATTCCGGCTCGTGCCGGTCGATGTCGCGGACGTGGCCGCCGAAGCGGGCCACGAGCTCGCCACCGAGATCGTGCTACGCACCAGCTTCTGGTGAGGTCGGCAACCACCTGAGCCACGAGTCCAGTTCGTCGAACGCCCGCGTGCGCGGGCGTTCGGCCGACAGGAACACGTCGTGGCGCGCACCCTCGATCGGCACGATGTTCGTGCGCGTGCCCAGACAGCCCGACCAGCGCTGAATCTGCCGCACGTCGAGCACCACGTCGGCCACGTCGGCGGCGGGGCCGTACTTGCTCATGAACCGGGTCACCTTGGACCGCAGGATCAGCGCGGGCACGCCGATGTCCAGGCCCTGGTGCAGGCGCGCGTGCCCGCGGCGCACGGCCCGCAGCCAGCCCGCGTGGACCGGGAATCCGGCGAGCGGCTTCCAGTCCAGGTTGTAGTCCCACTCACCGGACTTGGTGTGGTGCAGGCTTTCTCCGTACGTGGAGATCGAACCCAGCGGCAGTTTGGCCAGCCCGCTCAGCCGCCCGATCGTGTTGATCAGCGGCGTGCCCAGCGAGCGGTAGTACGACGGGCCCTGCAGGTCGAACCACGGGCTGTTCAGCACCAGCCCGGTCACGCCCTCGGCGCGCGTGCGGCCCGCCGCGTGCAGGCGATGCATCCACAGCGACAGCACCAGCCCGCCGGTCGAATGTCCCATCATGAGCACGGGCAGGCCGGTCTGCTCGCGAATGATGCGCAGCGACCGATCGAGTTCCACGTCGTACAGCGACAGGTCGCTGACGTAGTGCGGCGTCTGCCCGGGTCGCCGGGACCGACCGCATTTGCGCAGGTCCAGCGCGTAGAAGGCGTAGCCCTGGGCCGACATGTGCTCGGCCAGGTGCTCCTGGAAGAAGTAGTCGGTGAATCCGTGCACGAACAGCACCGCCTGGGTCGCGACGGGCGCGTCGGCGGGGGTGTACCGGACCAGCGTGGCGATCGCTTCGCCTTCGCCGTCCGGATCGATACCCATGGGTATCGTCAATTGCTGATAGGCGTCTCCGAGGACATCGGGTTGCCAGGTACCCGGGGCCTTGGACGGCGCGGATGAGACGGCTGCAGATGACGTATCGGAGGTCACATATCCAAGGTAGCCGCCCGGCCGCCCAGTGAGAACCGGAGGTATCTCTCACATTCGGGGTTTTCGTTGCGGGATTTGTTCGTGTCCAGGGGCACAATTGGCCGTAGGTGAACGACGGGTAACCTAGCTGCCGCTGGATTGCCCTAAACAGACAAGGAAGTCGACAAAGCCGTGTCGAACGCTGCGAAGATCGAAAAGACCGATGTAGTACTCATCGGCGCCGGCATCATGAGCGCCACGCTCGGCGCGTTGCTGCGCCAGGTGCAGCCGAACTGGTCGATCTCCGTCTTCGAACGGCTGGACTCCGCCGCCGGCGAGTCCAGCGACCCGTGGAACAACGCGGGCACCGGCCACTCGGCCCTGTGCGAACTGAACTACACGCCGCAGAACGCCGACGGCTCGGTGGACATCACCAAGGCCATCGACATCAACGAGCGTTTCCAGGTGTCGCGCCAGTTCTGGTCGTACTCGGTGGAGAACGGCGTGCTCGGCAATCCGTCGAACTTCATCAACCCCATTCCGCACGTGAGCTTCACGCACGGACCGGACGGCGTCGAATACCTGCGCAAGCGCCACGCGGCGCTGTCGCGGCATCCGCTGTTCGAAGGCATGGAGTTCATCGACGACGCCGAGGAGTTCAAGCGGCGACTACCGCTGATGTCCAAGGGCCGTGACTTCTCCGACCCGGTGGCGCTCAACTGGACCGACTCCGGCACCGATATCGATTTCGGTGAGCTGACCAAGGAGCTGCTGGCCTACCTCGGCACGTCGGGGGCGAACATCGCCTTCGGCCACGAGGTGCGCAACCTGTCCAAGCAGTCCGACGGTTCCTGGTACGTGAAGGTCCGCAATCTGCGCACCGGCAAGACCCGCGTCATCAACGCGAAGTTCGTCTTCGTGGGCGCGGGCGGCGGCGCGCTGCCGCTGCTGCAGAAGGCGGGCATCAAGGAGATCTCCGGTTTCGGCGGCTTCCCCGTGTCGGGTCTGTTCCTGCGCGCCACCAACAGAGCCCTGGTCACCCAGCACGAGGCCAAGGTGTACGGCCAGGCGTCGGTCGGTGCGCCGCCGATGTCGGTGCCGCACTTGGACACTCGCGTCATCAACGGTGAGCGCGGCCTGCTCTTCGGCCCGTACGCCGGCTGGACGCCCAAGTTCCTCAAGGACGGCAAGCTCACCGACCTGTTCAAGTCGGTCAAGCCCAACAACCTGTTCTCCATGCTGGGCGTGGGCGTCACCGAGATGGGCCTGGTCAACTACCTGGTCGGCGAGCTGCTCAAGTCGCAGGCCGGTCGCGTCGGCGCGATGGAGGAGTTCATCCCGCGCGCCAACGGCCAGGACTGGGAGCTGATCATCGCCGGTCAGCGCGTGCAGGTCATCCGCCGCAAGGGTGCGGGCGGCGTGCTCGAGCTGGGCACCGCGGTGGTCGCGGCCGAGGACGGCACCATCGCCGGTCTGCTCGGCGCCTCGCCGGGCGCCTCGACCTGTGTGAGCGCCATGCTCGACGTCATGCGCAAGTGCTTCCCGGGCGAATTCGCTTCGTGGGAGCCGAAACTCGCGGAAATGGTGCCTTCGCTCGGAGTCAAGCTCTCGGAGAACCAGGCCCTGTTCAACGAGGTGTGGGACTGGTCCAACAAGGCCCTGCGCCTGGACGGGATCAACACGCCGAAGCACGTAGGGGTTCCCTCGCACGCGTAGGTGTGATAGCAAGACTCGATGATGTCAACGGTTGCTTTGAAACGGTCGTGGGCCCAGGACCTGGATACCGAGACCCTCTACAAGCTGTTGAAACTTCGCGTAGAAGTTTTCGTCGTCGAGCAGAAGTGCGCCTACCCGGAATTGGACGGGCTCGACCTGGGTGTCGAGACCCGTCATTTCTGGCTCGATGACGAAGGTGACGTGATCTGCACCCTCCGCCTGCTGGAGGAGCACGACAACGGCGTGAAGTCCTTCCGCATCGGGCGACTGTGCACCGCGCCGTCCGCGCGCGGCCACGGCTACACCACCCGGGTCCTGCAGGCCGCGCTGGCCGAGGCGGGGTCGGCGACCGTTCGCCTCAACGCCCAGACCTACCTGGTCGATATGTACACCAAGCATGGCTTCAAGCGCGACGGCGAGGAGTACATCGACGACGGCATCCCGCACATCCCCATGCGCAAGGGTTGATGCGAACCGGATCCGCCGAGTGTGGCCCGCAACCGAATGTGGTTGCGGGCCATTGTTTTCGGTGCGGGACGCCGGACGGCCGCGCAGGTGGTGCGGCGAACGGCGCTGTCGGCTGCCCGTATCGGCGACAGCGTCCGAATCGGTGCCGCTCGGGGGTGGTCGAGCTGCCCGTGCCGGCGGTCGAGCGTGGTTCACCGCACGGGATTCCGGAGGTGGCTCGGTGCGCGGCGGGGAGGCCGACGCCGACCGCCGCGGCGCCGCGCCTAGAGTTGGGGCGTGTCCGTTTCCTCTGTGGCTTATTCGGAATCCAAGCGCGCGGCCTCCGGTGACGAGGTCGGGTTCCCGTTCTCCGCTGTCGTCGGGCAGGAACGGTTGCAGCTGGCGCTGACGCTGTGCGCGGTACATCCCGGTATCGGCGGTGTGCTGGTGCGCGGGGAGAAGGGCACCGCGAAGTCGACGGTGGTGCGCGCGCTGGCGCAGCTGCTGCCCCCGGTGGTGGACGAGCGCGGTGCGCGCCCGGCGCGACTGGTGGAGTTGCCGGTCGGCGCGACCGAGGACCGCGTGGTCGGCTCGCTGGATCTCGAGCGAGTGCTGCGCGACGGCGAACAGGCTTTCAAACCCGGTCTGCTGGCCGCGGCCCATCACGGCGTGCTCTACGTCGACGAGGTGAACCTGCTGCACGACCACCTGGTGGACGTGCTGCTGGACGCCGCCGCCATGGGCCGGGTGCACATCGAGCGCGACGGCGTCTCGCATTCGCATCCCGCGCGCTTCGTGCTCGTGGGCACCATGAATCCCGAAGAGGGCGAACTGCGCCCGCAGCTGCTGGACCGGTTCGGGCTCACCGTGGACGTGGTCGCCTCCCGCGACGTCGACGTGCGCATGGCCGTGGTGCGCCGCCGCCTGGACTTCGAGGCCGATCCCGCCGGTTTCGCCGATCTGTACGCGGCGGCCGATCGCGAGGTCGCCGACCGGATCCTCACCGCCCGCGACCGGGTCGGCGCGGTCGAGCTCGACAATGTGGAGCTGCGCCGGATCGCCGCGCTGTGCGCCGCTTTCGACGTGGACGGCATGCGCGCCGACCTGGTCGTCGCGCGCACCGCCACCGCCCATGCCGCCTGGCGCGGCAGCCTCGTGGTGACCGAGGACGACGTGCGCGTGGCCGCGGAACTCGCACTGCCGCACCGGCGTCGGCGTGATCCGTTCGACGAGCCGGGCATCAGCGAGGAACAACTCGATCAGGCCATGGAACAGGCCGCCGAACAGGCCGCGCGCGCACAGGACGGCGGTGCGGACGACCTGGGAAAAGGTGAAACGGTCCCGCGCGATGGTGCGGGACCGCAGGATCCAACCGCTTCGAACGACCGGGACGATGATCCGGACGGCGGGCCGGATTCGCCCGGCGGCGGCCGCAACGACTCGGAGCCGGACGGCGCACAGGGAGACGTACCGGCCGCCGACCGCCGGGACGCGGATGCGCCCGGGGGCGCGGACGATCCCCGGCCGGAGAACTCTTCCGGCACACCGGAATCCGGTAAGGACACCGCCGGCGGAGACCCGTCGGGCAAGCCCGCGCGGGAGGGTCGCACCGGGCTGCCCGGGCACACCGCGGCCAAGCCGCCGCGCTGGGAGGTTCCCGGCGTCGGCGAAGGCGCGCCCGGCCGCCGGTCCCGCGCCCGCACCCGGCAGGGCCGCGTCGTGCGCGCGACGCCCGAGACCGGTACCGGTCTGCACCTGCTCGGCACCGTCTTCGCCGCCGCACCGCATCAGCGGTCGCGCGGTCGCCTGAGCGGCCCCCTGGAGTTCGCGCCGAGCGATCTGCGCGGCGCGTATCGCGAAGGGCGCGAAGGCAATCTGGTCGTCTTCGTGGTCGACGCCTCGGGCTCGATGGCCGCCCGCGACCGCCTCTCCGCGGTCACCGGCGCGGTGGTGGCGCTGCTGCGCGACGCCTATCAGCGCCGCGACAAGGTCGCCGTGATCACCGTGCGCGGCGCGGACGCGGAGCTGGTGCTGCCGCCCACCTCCTCGGTCGACATCGCGGTCCGCCGCCTGGCCGATATGCGCACCGGCGGCAAAACCCCACTCGCACAGGGCCTGCTGAAGGCCCGCGAGGTGATCGCCCGCGAACAGGTCCGCGACCCGCACCGCCGCCCGATGCTGGTGCTGCTCACCGACGGCCGCGCCACCGGCGGCACGGACCCGGTCCCGCGCGCCCGCGCCGCGGCCCGCCTGCTGGCCGCCCGGTCGGTGACAGCCATGGTCGTGGACTGCGAACGCGGCATGATCCGCCTCGGCCTGGCCCGCGACCTGGCCGCCGACCTCCGCGCGGGCTACCTGGCCCTGGGGGAACTGACCGGTGAGGCGGTGGCCGGGATCGTCCGCGCCGGTTCCCGCGCGGCCTGAACGGGAATGGGTTCGCGCCGGTCATCAGTGTCGGCGACGTCGCGAGAACGGTTTGTCATCTCCATCTGTTCGGCCGGCTCGGCGGCGGGCATCGTCCGCGCCGAGCCCGCGGTCCGAACCCGATCGGTACCTCGCGCTCGATGAGAGCACCTGCGAGGTGTCGCGCGGCGGGTCGGCCGGGTTCCGCGTCGCCCGAGGCGAATCGAGGAGAGTGGACGGGGGTGGACCAAGTCGCCCCGGCGGATCTGGGGCACGGCGACGAGAAATCGTGGCGGGGCGGGAACTCGAGCGGGGTCGCGTGCGTAGTACCGGGTATGGGGATATTTCGTCGTGACAGGTCCAGGCGGAACAAGCGGCTGGGCAACGGGGCCGATTTCGCGGGGGAGGCGGCGGGCGCGCTCGTCGAGGCCGCGCCGGGAATGCTCGCGGTGGCCGGGCGGGCGATCGGGCGGATCGTGTCCGGAATCGTGCACGCGTTGACCTGAGCGCGGCGGGGACTGGCGGGTATGGCACGGTGAGGGGGCGCACAGGGTCACGCGACCGTGTGGTGAGAGGAGTCCGGATCCATGCCCCAGGGTGTTCCGTTGCCGGAGAGCATTCCCGACGACGGTCTGACGACGCGGCAGCGGCGTAATCTGCCCGTGCTCGCGGTGCATACGGGTCCGGGCAAGGGTAAGTCGACCGCGGCCTTCGGTATGGCGCTGCGGGCCTGGAATCAGGGTTTCGACGTGGCGGTCTTCCAGTTCGTGAAGAGCGCCAAGTGGAAGGTCGGCGAGGAGGCCGCCTTCCGCACGCTCGGGAAGCTGCACGAGGAGACCGGCGCGGGCGGGGCCGTGGAATGGCACAAGATGGGCGAGGGCTGGTCCTGGACCCGTAAGCAGGGCTCGGACGACGACCACGCGGCCGCCGCGCTCGCGGGCTGGCAGGAGATCGCGCGCCGCATCGCCGCCGAGCAGCATCGCTTCTACGTGCTCGACGAATTCACCTACCCGCTCAAATGGGGCTGGGTCGACGTCGACGAGGTCGTCAAGACGCTCAGCGAGCGGCCCGGCAATCAGCACGTGGTGATCACCGGCCGCGACGCCCCGCCCGCCCTGCTCGAGGTCGCCGACCTGGTCACCGAGATGACGAAGGTCAAGCACCCCATGGACTCCGGCCGCAAGGGCCAGCGGGGCATCGAATGGTGAGTGTGCCCGCGGTGGTGATCGCCGCCCCCGCATCGGGGAGCGGAAAGACCACCGTCGCAACGGGATTGATCGGGGCGCTGCGGCGCGCCGGGCATCGGGTCGCGCCGTTCAAGGTCGGCCCCGACTATATCGATCCCGGGTATCACGGCCTGGCCGCCGGGCGGCCGGGCCGCAATCTCGATCCGGTGCTGTGCGGGGCCGAGCGGATGGCGCCGCTGTACAGGCACGGCAGCGCGGGCTGCGACATCGCCGTGGTCGAGGGCGTGATGGGCCTGTTCGACGGGCGGATCGACGAGAACAACGCCGAACCCATCGCGGAGGGCTCTACCGCCCAGATCGCCGCCATGCTGGGCGCGCCGGTGATCCTGGTCGTGGACGCGCGCGGGCACAGTCAGAGCCTGGCCGCACTGCTGCACGGCTTCGCCACCTACGACAGCGGAATCCGGCTCGGCGGCGTCATTCTCAACCGGGTCGGCAGTGAACGCCACGAACAGGTCCTGCGCGCCGCCTGCGATCGGGTCGGCCTGCCGGTGCTCGGCGCGCTTCCCCGCCTGGCCGAATTGGCCGTGCCTTCCCGGCATCTGGGCCTGATCACCGCCGCCGAACACGGTTCTGCCGCACAGTCGGCGGTGGACGCCATGAGCGATCTGGTGGCGGCCCACGTGGATCTGGCCGCGGTGGTGGCACTGGCCACCGCCGACGCCGCCGGGACCACGTGGGATCCGGTCGCCGAACTGCGCGCGGCGGCGTCTCTCCGGTCCGGTTCGGCCGCAGCGTCGTTCGGGTCCGGCTCCGCCGCAGCGTCGTTCGGGACCGGATCCGCCGCGGCGTCGTTCGCGTCCGGCCCCGCCGCGGCGCGATCCGACGCGCCGGCGGCCGAATCCACCTCCGCTCGCGGGGGCAGCGCCGATCCCACCCCGCTCGCGGCCGCGCCCGTGATCGCCGTGGCGGGCGGCGCCGCCTTCACCTTCGGCTACGCCGAGCACCGCGAGCTCCTGGAAGCCGCGGGCGCCCGCGTGGTCGTCTTCGACCCCGCGTTCGACGAGTTGCCCACCGGCACGGCGGGTCTGGTCATCCCCGGCGGCTTCCCCGAGGAGCACGCCGCCGCCCTGGCCGCCAACGTCCCGCTGCTGACCAGCATCGCCGAGCAGGCCCGGAACGGCCTCCCGATCCACGCCGAATGCGCGGGCCTGCTCTACCTCGCCCGCTCCCTCGACGGCCACCGCATGGCGGGCGTGATCGACGCCGACGCCGAGTTCGGCCCCCGCCTGACCCTCGGCTACCGCGATGCCGTGGCCCTCACCGACTCGGTCCTGTTCCCGGCGGGCGCCCGCGTCCGCGGCCACGAGTTCCACCGCACCAGACTCACCACCCCCGCCACGGCTCCCGCCGCCTGGGCGTGGCGCGCGCCCACCGGCGACACGGTCCGCGAAGGCGCGACCCTGGCGAACGTCCACGCCTCCTACCTGCACACCCACCCCGCCGGAAATCCCGGCTCGATCGCCCGCTTCGTCACGGCCGCAGCAGAATACGCGCGGTCCTATGTTGCAGCCTGAACTGGCCATCGGCATCGGCATGCGCCGCGGTGCGACCGCCGAATCGATCGTGGCGGCGGTCCGGGATGTCGCGGCGGACGCCCGCATCGCCTGCCTTGCCACCATCGACCGTCGCGCCGCCGAACCCGGCCTGACAGCGGCGGCGAAACAACTGGGCGTCCGCGTCATCGCGTACACCCCGGCCCAGCTGACAGAGGTGGCCGTACCCAACCCCTCCGATCGCACCGCCCTGGCCCTGGGCACCGCCAGCGTCTGCGAAGCGGCCGCCCTGCTGGCCGCCCGCTCCGGGGAACTCCGCATCCACAAACGCAAGGTCGCCGGAATCACGGTGGCCGCGGCCGTCATTCGCCGCCCCGCGCCCTGATTCCCGCCGGCTGATCGCCGACCGGCGTGGCGGTCGGCGCGCCATACTGATGCGATGGGGAATCGGTGGGTGGGCGTCACGATCGACTGTGTCGACGTCGAGCGGGTGGCGGGGTTCTGGAGCGCGCTGCTCGACAGGGCACCCGGGCCGTCGGAGCCGGGCTGGGTCTACCTCGGGCAGCCGGGGGATGCGCAGCCGCGGTTGGTATTTCAACCGGTGACCGAGCCGCGCCGGGGGAAGGTGCGGCTGCATCTCGACATCGCCGTCGACGACATCGAGGCGGGGGTGGCCCAGGTGATCGCGCTCGGGGGGAGTGACACCGGGGAGCGGCACGAGCATCCGGGCGGGGTGGTCGTGGTGCTGGCGGACCCCGAGGGGCACCAATTCTGTCTGGTCGAATACCGCTGAGAACGAGCGACCGCCGCACCCCCGGCAGGTTGGGTTGGGGGGTGCGGCGGTCCGGCGAATCACCCTGTGTGGGAGAGCGATTCGCGGTCGGGGTGGATCAGGGGGCCACCGAGCCCCAGTCGGCGAAGCCGGTGGGATCGTGCCGGCCCAGCGAGCCGTGTTCGAACAGGCCCCAGCCCTGGTCGCCGTTGCAGCGGGCCTTGCCGACGTGGTCGATGACGCCGAAGGGCACGCGGCCCGCGATGGCGGGATCGGTCAGGTCGTAGCTCTGGCTCTGCGCGAAGTCGCGGCCCTTCCACTGGCCGTGCACCCAGTCGGGATCGCCGCCGTACCCGCAGCCCACGTGCAGGGCGATGTTGGTGCCCGCCTCGACCTCCACCTCGAGCGGCTTGCCGTCGGGGGTCATGAGCTCGAGCCGCAGCGCGGTCGGGATGCGGGTGCCGGACCTGTAGGTCAGATGCACACGCGGCCAGCCCAATTGCTCGATGCGCCCGTCGTGCCAGATACGGGTCGCGTCGTTGAGCGTGCGGAAGCCGTTGGGCTCCTCCTGCACGATCACGATGATCGAGTAGTCGTCGAACCGCAGCGGCACGTAGAGCCACCAGAAGCCCTCGGACGGCTCCGCGGCCACGCGCCCCGCCGGATCGGCGTCGCCGACCGGGCGAATGCCCCAGGAGCGGTCGCGGGTGCCGACCCACGCGCCCGGATCGATCGTGAAGTCGGTGTTGTCCACGTGCAGTGTGCCGGACCAGGTTCCGACCTGCGCGAAGCGCTGCGCGTCGATCATCGCCTTGTTCATTCCGGTGATGATGGTGTGCGGTTCCTCCTGCACGACCGGATGCGAACCCTCCCAGGTCATGTCGAAGGACAGGTCCTCGTGCTCGCACACGACCCGCAGCTTGTGCAGCGGTTCGATGACCTCGATGCGGTAGCCGCCCACGGCCAGGTCCAGCCCGCGCTGGTCCAGCGCGTCGGAGAACCGCACCGTGTGCTGGGCGTTCCCGCGCCGCACGGTGGCGAACGCGTCCTTGACGCCCAGGTTCGGGTACACGCCGAACCCGGTGATGAGCATGAGGTCGCCGGTGGTGTCGATGGCGTTGTAGTAGCTGCGGTCGTAGAAGTTCTTGTCGCTGGAGGCCACCCGCGCCATGGGCTGCGGCGTCTGGTGGATGGGGTACTCGTCCAGCGGGCCGATCGTGGGTCGCATATCTCTCAATCCCAGGCGTAGGTGCCGTCGAGGAGTGCCTCGAGCAGCGGACGGTGCATGACGTAGTCGTCGCGATCGGCGGTGTCGGTGTCCTCGCCGAAATGGATCATGCGGCGCTTGATGCGGCCCATGACGATGCCGTGGCGCAGCGCGGCGTACATGAGGTACCAGTCCAGATCACGCACCGCGTGCCCGGTGGCCTCCTCGTACAGCTTCTCGATGTCGCTGCGGCGCAGGAAGTCCGGCAGTCCGGGCTGGTCGAACTTGGTCGCGATGTCCTGGAAGAAGCGGTGGATCAGGATGGGCCAGGCCACATCCAGCTCGCGCGGTCCGATGGCCGCCATCTCCCAGTCGAGTACGGCGACGGTGTCCGCGCCCTCGTTCTCGGCGAACATGATGTTGCCGGGCCGGGCGTCGCCCCAGTTGAGCACGTCCGGTCCCGAATCCTGCGGCCAGTTGGCTTCGAGCCAGTCGAAGGTGCGCTCCAGCAACGGAATTCGGTAGCCGTCCCGGGCCAGTGCCCAGTCGTACCACTGCTTCTGCGCCTCGAAGTGCCTGCGCAGCGCCGAACCCTCGCCGTCCAGCATGGGGAAGCGCTGTTCGGGATTGTCGATCTCGTGCACCTTGGCGATGACCTCGACGGTCTTGCGGGTGATCTCGAGTCGCTGTTCGGGCGTGGCGTCGAAGACCCAGCCGAAGAACACGTACGGCGGATTGTCCTCGCACACCCGCCCGTTCACCCGGCGCATGACGAAGAAGGTGGAGCCGAGGACCTTCGGATCGGTCTCGAGCCAGCACAGCGGCGGCAGCGGCGCGTCGGTGGCCGCGGCCACCCCGGCCATGATGGCGTACTGGGATTCCAGGTCGTACTTCTCGAAGACCGGGAACGAGCTCTCCTCCGGTGCGAGCCGGGCCACGAACGAGCCGCCCTCGGGCTGCCCGGCCACGCTCCACTCGGCGTCGAACAGCAGGGTCGTGCTTGACATGCCGCCCGCCTGCGGTTTGGTGAGCGAGGTGACGCGCGGCGCTTCGTCGGCGTCGACCTTGGTGGCGAGCCATTGCGCCAGCTGATTCGCGAGTTCGTCATTATCCCGGTCGGAGACGGTGAGTTCCCATCTCTGATTCGGATCGTCGGCCGACATTTCGGTTTCCTCCTGGCGCGCTGAAGCGGGCGTGTCGATGCGGCTCGGGTCGGACAGGACCGAGTGTGACCCGGATAACACGGTGTTCAGAAATGTAACGTGTTCCAGTTCGTTTGGGCAGTGCTTTGTCTGGTAAGTACCGGTGAATGGGACGGGCGTCGCCCCCGGTTCCCGGCCCCGGCCCCGGTAGTGCTGGCACGTAATCCCCCGGGGGTATGCGCGCGGTCCCGCGAACCCGGGTTCCGTTCAGGGTCATCCCGGAGGTGTGCGCCCCCGCGAATTCCTATCGTTCGGAGCGAACTGTTCCGAGTGGGAGGACCGGATGAGCACCCGAACGATCGAAGCCGAGCCCGAGCGCGCCGAACCGGCTCGGGCGCCCGAGGCCCCGCCGTCGCCCGCGTGGAACCCGTTGGCCCGGATCGGATTCCGATTCGTCGTCGCCTACGTCACGCTGTTCTGCCTCGGCTATCCGCAGCTGGTCTTCGCGTTCCTGGGCCCGCTGGCGCGGTTGCTGCCCGACGACGCGGTGTTCGGCTTCGCGACCCTGCCGAGTCCGGCGGTGGAGTGGCTGGGGCGCACCGCCTTCGACACGGAAGCGGTACTGAGCGAGGACTCCGGCAGCGGCGATCAGACGTACCTGTGGGTGCTGGTCTTCGGCCTGCTGCTGCTCGCGGTGGCGGTCACCGTGCTCTGGACCCTGCTGGATCGCCGTCGCACCGAGTATCGCCGCCTGGCCGGCTGGTTCCTGCTGCTGACGCGCATGTTCCTGGCCGGGCAGATGCTCTTCTACGGCTTCGTCAAACTCATCCCCACCCAGATGCCGGAACCGGCGCTGTCCACACTGCTGACCCCGGTGGGCGAACTCTCGCCCATGTCGATGCTGTGGACCCAGGTGGGTTCGGCCCCGGCCTATCAGATCCTGCTCGGCGCGGCCGAGGTCCTGGGCGGCCTGCTGCTGCTCGTACCGCGCACGGCCCTGGCCGGGGTGCTGTTGAGTCTGGTCAGCATGGCGCAGGTGTGGGTGCTGAACATGACGTTCGACGTCCCGGTGAAACTGCTGTCCTTCCACCTGCTGCTGCTGTGCCTGGTGCTGCTGGCCCCCGAGGCCGGGCGGCTGACCCGGCTGCTGACCGGTGCGGCGGCCGGGCCCGCGCGCACCCCGCAGCCCGTGCGGGGCCGGCGCGCGGTCCGGGTCGTGGCCGCCGCGCAGGTGGCGCTCGCGGTGTGGTTCGTGGCCGGCATCCTGCCGTCGAGCCTGGAGGGCTGGGAGAAGTGGGGCGGCGGGCGCGAGCGTTCCCCGCTGGCCGGCATCTGGGACGTCACCGAATTCACCCGGGACGGGCAGCCGGTCCCACCGCTGCTCACCGATGAAACCCGCTGGCGCAGACTGGTTCTGGAGGAGATCGAGTTCGCGCACTACCAGCGCATGGACGACGGGCTGGTGCCGGTGGCCCTGGACCTGGATACCGCGGCGCACCGGCTCACCCTGACCTCGATGCAGGCCGCCGATCCCGCCGCGACCCCGGAACCCTTGGGCGCGTTCGGCTACGAGCAGCCCGCGCCCAATCGCCTGCTGCTCACCGGTGAGCTGGCGGGCCGACCGGTGAGCATCACGCTGACCCGGTTGGACGCGGACCGATACCCGTTGCGGCGGGGCGGAATTCACCTGGTGCAGGACTTCCCCGACCTGGGGTGAGACCTCACCCGGTGATGTTGCCGATCTGATTGACCCAGTTGGGATTCGGTGCGAAGAACTCCCCGGTCCCGGAGACGAAGACCCGCTGGGCGGCGGTGTCGCCCAGCAGGCGGGCCGCCAGCCAGGCGGTCGGATAGCCGAGGTAGCCGTGAACGCCCAGCGCGCACAGCGTGATCGCGGGCGCGCACTGCGGTTGTCCCTGCACGTCATTGTGATTCACCTCGGCCAGGGTGCCCCAGGCCTTGGGGATCGTCGCCGGGATCGCCTCGTAGTACGCCTGGATCGATTGCAGCCCGATGACCGGCGGCGGCAGCAGTTGCCGGGACGGGGAGATCACCGCGTCCGCCGACCCGTTCACCAGGAAGATCGAACCGTTCCCGGGACCGGTGATGTCCGGGCACCACGACCCGGTCGAACACCACAGCTGAATCGGCAGCTCCAGCGGAACCACCGTCTTGATTCTGCCGCCGGACAGCGCCATCGCGTTGATCACGCCGGTGGCCCCCTGCGAATGCCCCACCGCCCCGACCAGGTCCGGATCGACCCTGCCGTACAGGGGGCTCGCCGGATCCTCGGCCTGACGCAGCAGGTACTCCACCGCACCGGCGATGTCCTTGCCCGAACCGGTCTGCCGATTGCGCGCCGCGATCACCACGAAGCCCCAGGAGGCCCAGTGCTCGAGCAGGTGGGTGTACTGCTCCGGCGCGGCGTCGGTGCCGTTGCCCCAGGTGATGATGGGGTGCCGCACGCCGCCCGCGCCCAGATCGGCCGGTCGCCACAGGTCATAGGACGCGCCGCTGGAGTCGCAGCACCCGAAACCCGGCACCGCGGTGACCGCCCACGGCCCGCGCTCGGCGTACTTCGATTCGACGGTGGTCACCGCCGGGGCGTCGGCGGTCACGATCGCCGAACCCGTCGCGGGCAGGAGTAGGACGGTCAGCACCGCGCAAATCCGTAGTGCGGGAACGAGCATCGCGTGCGCTGCGCTGGCGAGTGTCATAGCGGCACAGCATAGGAACGTGCCCGGGCGATCCGCCGCAGGTGGTCGCGCTGATCGCCCGCGCCACGGACCTTTCGGGCGAACCCGGCAAGACAGTCGCGAGGCGATTATTACCCTCGCGAACACACGCCGTAGGCTCAATCCTTGTGCCGAACACGTCAGCCGCATCGCAGGACCAGCCCGTAGGCGACCCGAACTACCTGGTCGGGCTCGATCTGAACGGTCGCCGCGTCGTCGTGGTCGGCGGTGGCACCGTCGCCCAGCGCCGTCTCGGCCTGCTCATCGCCTCCGGCGCGCAGGTGCACGTGATCGCCCGCGAGGCCACCCCGGCCGTCGAGGGCATGGCGACCTCCGAGCAGATCACCCTGGAGCTGCGCGACTACGCCGACGGCGACCTCGACGGCGCCTGGTACGTCATGGCCTGCACCGACGAGCCCGAGACCAACGCGGCCGTCGTCGCCGAGGCCACCGGCCGCCGCGTGTTCTGCGTGCGCGCGGACACCGCGCGGCTCGGCACCGCCGTCACCCCAGCCACCGCGCGCTACGACGGCATGAGCCTGGGCGTGCTCGCGGGCGGGCAGCACCGCCGCTCGGCCGCGATCCGCAACGCGCTGCTCGAAGCCCTGCAATCCGGTGTGGTGAGCGATGATTCGGAGCCCGTCGCGCCCGGCGTCGCCCTCATCGGCGGCGGTCCCGGCGATCCGGATCTGATCACCGTGCGCGGCCGCCGCCTGCTCGCGCACGCCAATCTCGTTGTCGCCGACCGGCTCGCCCCGCCCGAGCTGCTCGCCGAACTCGGCCCCGACGTCGAGGTCGTGGACGCGGCCAAGATCCCCTACGGGCGCGCCATGGCGCAGGAGGCCATCAACACCGCGCTCATCGAGGGCGCCAAGGCCGGCAAGTTCGTGGTCCGGCTCAAGGGCGGCGACCCGTACGTCTTCGGCCGCGGCTACGAGGAACTCGAAGCCTGTGTCGAGGCCGGGATTCCGGTGACCGTCGTTCCCGGGGTCACCAGCGCCATCTCGGTGCCCGCCCTGGCCGGCATCCCGGTCACCCATCGCGGCGTCACCCACGAATTCGTGGTCGTCAGCGGCCATGTCGCGCCCGATCACCCGGACTCGCTGGTGGATTGGCCCGCGCTGGCCAAGCTGCGCGGCACGATCGTGCTGCTGATGGCGGTCGAGCGGATCGAACAGTTCGCCGCCGCCCTGCTCGACGGCGGGCGCGCCGCCGACACCCCGGTCACCATCGTTCAGGAGGGCAGCCTGCGCACCCAGCGCATCGTGCGCGCCGAGTTGTCGACGGTGGCCGAACGCGTGCGCGCCGAAGCCATCCGCCCCCCGGCTATCATCGTCATCGGCCCGACCGCGGGTTTCACCGCGGGCGCTCCGGACGCGTCGGCGGCGGAGTCCGGCGCGCACTGAGCCGGCCCGGACCCGCCATTTCCGGAACAACTGTGCCGATCGCGACCGTGGGTCCCGGCTCTGACCAGGCTGTCCAGCGCGGCGGCGGTCCTCGCCGTCGCCCACATAGCCCATTGTGGAAGAAGTTCGATCCGGTGTGCGGCAGCCCATCCACTACAGTGGGCGCGTGCTCGATAACCCCGCTGCGACGATGCAGTATCCGGTGACCAAGCGGGCGTTCGGGCTCGCGATTCTCGTCTTGAGCGGGTTGCAGCTGATGGTGGTGCTCGACGGCACCGTCATGATTCTCGCGCTGCCCCGGCTCCAGGAGCAGATGGGCCTGTCCAGCGCGGGCAGCGCGTGGACCGTCACCGCGTACGGTCTGCCGTTCGCGGGTCTGATGCTGCTGGGCGGCCGGCTCGGCGATTCCTTCGGCCGCAAGCGCATGCTGATCTACGGCGTCGCGCTGTTCACCCTCGCCTCGGCCCTATGCGGTACCGCGCAGAACGAAGCCTGGCTGATCGCCGCGCGCGCCCTGCAGGGCACCGGCGCGGCCATCGCCGCCCCGACCGCTTTCGCGTTGGTGGCGAGCACCTTCGCGCCCGGCCCCGCGCGCAATCAGGCGGTGGCGATCTTCGGTTCCATGGTCGGCGTCGGCTCGGTCGGCGGCCTGGTGGTCGGCGGCGCGCTCACCGAACTGGATTGGCGCTGGATCTTCTGGATCAACGTGCCGATCGGCATCCTCATCGTGCTCGGCGCGATCAAGGTACTGCGAGACACCGAACATCACCGGGTCTCGCTCGACGTGCGCGGCGCGGTGCTGGGCACGGTCGCGTGCGCGGCCATCGTCTTCGGCGCGACCGAGGGGCCGCAGATGGGCTGGGACAGCCCGATCATTCTCGGCTCGCTGCTCGGCGGCCTGGCCCTGCTGCTGCTGTTCGTCTTCGCCGAGCGCAACGTGGACAACCCGCTGCTGCCGTGGTCGTTGTTCGACAGCCGTGATCGCGTCATCTCCTTCATCGCGATCTTCCTGGCCTCGGGCGTGCTGGGCGCGACCACCTTCTTCGTGGCGCAGTTCCTGCAGAACGTGCTCGACTACACCCCGCTGAACGCGGGTCTGGCCAGCATTCCGTTCACCCTCGGCGCGGGCGTGGGCACGGCCGTCGCGTCCAAGGCCGTGCAGTACGTGCAGCCGCGCTGGCTGCTGTTCGGCGCGGCGATGCTGCTGTCCGCGGCCCTGTATTTCGGCTCGACCCTCGACGGTTCGGTGCAGTACTTCCCGACGCTGCTGTTGCTGCTGTCGGTGGTCGGCGCGACGGTCGGCGTGGTCATCGTGATCCTGCCGCTGTGCGTGCTGGTCGGGGTGGACATGGCCAACATCGGGCCGCTGTCCGCGGTCGGGCAGATGTTCATGAACATGGGCACGCCGTTCGCGGTCGGCCTGCTGAGCCCGGTCGCGCTCTCGCGCACGCTGTCGCTGGACGGGACCAACGGCAAGGTGACCGATATGAACGATATGCAGATCGCCGCGCTCGGCAGCGGCTACATGCTGGTGCTGCTGGTGTGCGCGCTCGGCACCGCGGTCATGGGTCTGCTCGCGCTGACCCTGCGTTACACCCCGGACCAGCTGTCGCAGGCCCAGCACGCGCAGGACGAGGCCCAGAAGTCCTGAGCGAGAGCGCAAATCGGGCTTATGCCGTGAAGCGGGCGGCGTGGTGAAAAGCACCGCCCGCGAGGGCTGTTGCCGGAGCCGCTGATTCGGCAGACTGCCCTGATGGGGAACCTCGACGCAGTACTGCTGGACCGCTGGATCGAACTGGCCGGGCCGTCGGCGCGCGGGGTGGGGGAGGATCTGGTGCGGCGCTATTCCGAGGCCCACCGCCGCTACCACACCGTGGAACACCTGGCCGCCATGCTCACCGTCATCGACGATCTACAGGCCGACGCCGGGGACATCGCCGCCGTCCGGTACGCCGCCTTCTTCCACGACGCGATCTACGCGGTGGACCGCCCCGACAACGAGGAGGCCAGCGCGCAGCTGGCCGAGAAGACCCTGCCCGCATTGGGTCTGAACGCCGGCGCCGTCGCCGAGGTGGCCCGCCTCGTCCGGCTGACCGCGGGGCACACCCCCGAGCCGGGCGATCGCAACGGTGCGGTCCTGTGCGACGCCGACCTGGCCATCCTGGCCGCCGACGCGCCGTCCTACGCCGCCTACACCCGCGCGGTCCGCGCCGAGTACGCCCACGTTCCCGACGACCTGTTCCGCCCCGGCCGCGCCGCGGTCCTGACCGCACTCGTCCAGCAGGACAACCTCTTTCGCACCCCCACCGCCCGCGCCCGCTACGACGCCCCGGCCCGCGCGAACCTCGCCGCCGAGATAGCGAGCCTGACCGCCGAGACCGCCTGAGGCCCCGCCGCACCCGATGCGCGTCGATCGCGCGGATGCGGCACGCGGCCACCGGGTTCGGCACTCGCACGCGGCAGCAGCGTGATGCGGCACCGATCCGCCGGTTACCAGGCGACTGCGGCGGCGCGGAAGAACCGATCGCGCCGCGCCGCACCCGATGCTCGCGCACGGCGGGCGGGCCCGTTGCGCTCAGCGCGAACGCCGGACCGCTCGCGCGGGACGGGGGGTCCGGCGAAACGCGTCGTCGGGGGCGGTCCTGGCATGCGGGCGGGGTGTTCCGGGCGCTCCGGACGTGGTTCGCGGGCTCGGCGGACGTGGGCTACCCGCGGGTATCGTCGAGGGAGTTTGCGGTGGCCGGAGGTCTTTCCGGGCACGGTCCCCTCTCGAGGATGAGCTCCTGGTGATAAAGATTCCGCGCGCGGTATTCATGCTGGTCGTTCCGGCACTGCTGTTCCTGCTCCCGTGGTGGCTGCTGGTGTACACGACGCTGTCGGGTGCGGCGTTCTGGGCGGGGACCGCGGTGTTCCTGCTGGGATACATCGCGCTGCCGCTGGCGATGGTGAACGGGCACGGATCTCGGGAGTCGGACGCCGCGGCGCTGGTGGGCGACACCATGCTCGGCATCCTGTGGGTGCTGTTCAGCTGGTCGGCCATCGGGGCGGTGGCCCGTGCGGTGCTGATCGTCGCGGGGGTCGACGATCCGGTCCGGTCGCGGGTGGTCGCCCTCGGCGTCCTGGCGATCTCGGCCGTGCTGACGGCGTGGGGCATCTACGAGGCCCGCCGCCTGCCGCGGGTGAAGACCGTCGAGGTGACGATTCCCAAGCTCGCGCCCGCGCTGGACGGGCTGCGCGTCGTGGTCGTCACCGACACGCACTACGCAGCCACCGACCGGCTGCGCTGGTCCGAGCGGGTGGTCGAGACCGTCAACGCGCAGCGGCCCGACATCGCCTGCCACGCGGGCGATCTGGCGGACGGCTCGGTCGCCAAGCGGCGCGCGCAGGTGGATCCGCTGGGCAAGGTCGAGGCGACGCTGGGCCGGTTCTACATCACCGGCAACCACGAGTACTTCGGTGACGCGCCCGGCTGGATCGAGCATATGGCGGGCCTGGGCTGGCAGCCGCTGCGCAACCAGCACGAGACCCTGACCCACAACGGCGAGCGCCTGATCATCGCCGGCATCGACGATCCCACCGGCGTGGCCGTGCCGGGCCACGGCCCCGACCTGCCCGCCGCCCTGACCGGTGCGGACCCGGCGCTGCCGGTGGTCCTACTGGCCCACCAGCCCAAGCAGATCACCGACGCGGTGAAAGCCGAAGTGGCGCTCCAGATCTCCGGCCACACCCACGGCGGCCAGATCTGGCCGTTCCGCTACCTGGTCCGCCTGGATCAGCCGGTGGTCGCGGGCCTGAGCCGGCACAGCGAGCACACCCAGCTCTACACCAGCCGCGGCACCGGCTTCTGGGGTCCGCAGCTGCGGGTCTTCGCACCCAGTGAGATCACCGTCCTGATCCTGCGGTCGCCCGAGGCCTGACGGTTCGCCCGCAGCCGGATGGCTCGCCGCAGCCTGACGGCTCGCCCGCCGCCTGGCGAGTCGGCCGGGGCGGCAGCCGATTTCGGTCCGCCCCGGTCGTCGCCCGGCGTGCTTCCAAGTCCGCCGTCGGGTGAACTCGGTCGCGGAGGTCGGGTCGGCACGCGTGGTGGCGGGGACGGGCCGGCTACGGGTGCAGGCTGGAGCCGAATCCCGTTGGACGACCGCGGGCTAACCGGCCGTGTCCACGTGCTCGTCCGCCACCTTCAGTGCCTGATCCAGAATCGCGAGCCCCTCCCGGGTCTCGGCCTCGGTGACCGTGCACGGCGGCACGGCGTGAATCCGGTTGAAGTTGTTGAACAGCAGCAGCCCGACGGCCTTGGCGGCGGCGACGGTCTCGGTCATGGCCGGGCTCGTCCCGCCGTAGGGGGCCAGGGGTTCGCGGGTCTCGCGATCGCGCACCAGTTCCACCGCCCAGAAGACCCCGCGCCCGCGGACCTCGCCGACGCTCGGATGCCGTTCGGCCAGCTCCCGCAGCCCCGGCCCGAGCACGTTTTCGCCGATGTGCGCGGCGTTCTCGACGATCCGCTCCTCGGTCATGGCGTTGATGGTCGCCACCGCCGCGGCCGTGGCGAGGGGGTGCCCGGAGTAGGTGAGCCCGCCCGGGTACGGGCGGTCGGCGAAGGTCGCCGCGATGTGCGGCGCGATCGCCACCCCGCCCAGCGGCACGTACCCCGAGTTCACGCCCTTGGCGAAGGTGAGCAGATCCGGCGTCACGTCGAAATGCTGGATGGAGAACCACTTTCCGGTCCGCCCGAACCCCGCCATCACCTCGTCGGCGATGAGGACGATGCCGTGCCGGTCGCACAGCTCGCGCACACCCGCCAGGTAGCCCGGCGGCGGCACCATGATCCCCGCGGTGCCCGGCACCGGCTCGAGGATGATGGCGGCGATCGTGCCCGGCCCCTCGAACGCGATCGTCTGCTCGAGATGCTCGAGCGCGCGCTGCGACTCCTGTTCCTCGGTGCCCGAATGGAATTGCGTGCGATACAGGAACGGCCCGAAGAAGTGCACGACCCCGGCATTGCCGTGATCGTTCGGCCAGCGCCGCGGGTCCCCGGTCAGATTGACCGCGGTCTCGGTGCCGCCGTGGTACGAGCGGTACCGCGCGAGCACCTTGTAGCGCCCGGTGTGCAGGCGCGCCATGCGCACCGCGTGCTCCACCGCGTCCGCACCGCCGTTGGTGAAGAACACTCGGTTCAGCTCGCCGGGTGTCCGCTCGGCGATGAGCCGCGCGGCCTCCGAGCGCGCGTCGTTGGCGTGCTGCGGCGCGACGGTGCAGAGCTTGGCGGCCTGGGCCTGGATGGCCGCCACCACCTTCGGATGCTGGTGCCCGATGTTGGTGTTCACCAGTTGCGAGGAGAAGTCGAGGTACCGGGTGCCCGCGCCGTCCCATACGTGCGAGCCCTGGGTGGCGGCCACGACCATGGGCTGCAACGCGGCCTGTGCCGACCACGAGTGGAAGACGTGCGCGCGGTCGAGTTCGTACGCGCGGTCGGCCTCGGCGCGCGCGGTCTCGAGGGTCAATCCGTTGGGCAGGGTCATGACGGGTCCTCTCAACTGTTCTGCGGGAAGCCGAGATTCAGCCCGCCGTGACTGGGATCGAGCCAGCGGGTGGTGACGGCCTTGGTGCGGGTGAAGAAGTGCACGCCGTCCACGCCGTGCGCGTGCGAATCACCGAAGAGCGAGTTCTTCCAGCCGCCGAAGCTGTAGTACGCCATGGGAACCGGGATGGGGACGTTGATCCCGACCATGCCGACCTCGACCTCGTTGTGGAAGCGCCGGGCCGCGCCGCCGTCGTTGGTGAACAGGGCGGTGCCGTTGCCGTAGCGGTTGGCGTTGATCAGGGCCAGGGCCTCGTCGTAGGTCTCGACCCGCACGACCGAGAGCACCGGGCCGAAGATCTCGTCGGTGTACACGCTCATCTCGGGGGTGACGTGGTCGAGAATCGTCGGGCCGAGCCAGAATCCGTTCTCGTCGCCGTCGGCGCGCACGCCCCGCCCGTCGAGCACGACCGCGGCCCCGTCGGATTCCCCGGCCGCGATGTAGTCCGCGACCCGGTCGCGGTGCGCCCGCGTGACCAGCGGCCCCATATCCGATTCGGCGGTGCCGTCGCCGGTGCGAATCGTGCGGGCGCGCTCGCTGATTCGCGTCACCAGCGCGTCGGCGATCGGCCCGACCGCGACCAGCGCGCTGATGGCCATGCAGCGCTCGCCCGCCGAGCCGAAGCCCGCGTTCACCGCCGCGTCCGCGGCCAGATCCAGATCCGCGTCGGGCAGCACCACCATGTGGTTCTTGGCCCCGCCCAGCGCCTGAACGCGTTTTCCGGCGGCGGTGCCGTGGGTGTACACGTATTCGGCGATCGGCGTGGAACCGACGAACGACACCGCCTTGATCGCCGGATGCGCCAGCAGTTCGTCCACCGCGACCTTGTCGCCCTGCACCACGTTGAACACCCCGGGCGGCAGGCCGGCCTCCTCCCACAGCGCCGCCAGCCACAGCGACGCGGAGGGATCCTTCTCACTCGGCTTGAGCACCACGGTGTTTCCGGCGCCGATGGCCAGCGGGAAGAACCACATGGGCACCATGGCCGGGAAGTTGAACGGCGAGATGATGGCGACCGGGCCCAGCGGCTGGCGGATCGAGAAGATATCGACCCGGCTCGACGCGTTCTCGGTGTAGCCGCCCTTGAGCAGGTGCGGTATGCCGCAGGCGAATTCGACGATCTCCAGCCCGCGCGTGACCTCGCCGAGAGCGTCACCCAGCACCTTGCCGTGCTCGGCGGTGATCAGTGCCGCCAGTTCCTGCTTGCGCGCGTTGAGCAGTTCGCGGAAGCGGAACAGCACCTGGGTGCGCCGGGCGAGGGAGGAATCGCGCCACGCGGGAAAGGCGGCCACGGCGGCGTCCACCACCGCGCGCACGTCGGCGACGGTGGCGAGCGCGACCTGTCCGGTCACCACCCCGGTCGCCGGATTGGTCACCGGCGCGGTCGCGGTGCCCGAGCCGGGGAAGGGTTTGCCGTCGAGCCAGTGTCCGATGGTCTGCATAGCTCCTCGATTCCGGAGGCGGTCGGGACGGGCCGCGGCCCGGTTTCCACTGTGCGCTCTGAGCGCCGGTGCGGATCCCGACGATCTGTACGAAATTCCGTTGGCGGTATTACGATTCGTCGGTGCTCCTCACCGTTGCTGACATTCTGGCGATGCCGGTGGTGCGCGCCGGGCAACCCGAGGTCGCGGGCGGCGGGTCGCTGACGCGCCCGGTGCGCTGGGTGCACGTGAGCGAGTTGGCCGAGGTGGCGACACTGCTCGCGGGCGGCGAGCTGATCCTGACCACGGGCCAGGCGCTGGCGGGCGGCGACGCCGCGACCGTCGGCTATCTGGAGGCGCTCGCGGCCGCCGGGGTCGCGGGCCTGTTCGTCGAATTGGGCACCTCGGTGCCGGAATTGCCGCCGTGCGTGGCGGAGACCGCGGATCGGCTGGGCCTGCCGGTGGTGGCGCTGCGCGCGGTGGTGCGTTTCGTGGAGATCACCGAGGCGGTGCACCGCATCATCGTGGCCGAGCAATACGCCGAACTCGAGTTCGCGCGCACCGTGCACGAGACCTTCACCGCCCTGAGCGTGCGCCGGGCCGCGCTGGCGGAGATCGTCAAGACCGCCGCCGGGATGCTGGACGCCTCGGTGGTGCTCGAGGATCTGACCCACCGCGTGCTGGCCTCGACCGCCCGGCACACCGCCACCTCGGCGCTGCTCGAGCGGTGGGAGACGATGTCCCGGCTGCTGCCCGACGGCGACGTGAGCGTGGTTCCGGTCGGCCCGCACACCCAGCCCTGGGGCAGGCTCATCGTGCGCGCGCCGGCGGTGTCCGACGTGCGGGCCGCGGCGATTCCGGCCGCCCGCGCCCGGGTGGTGCTCGAACGCGCCGCCCAGACACTGACCCTGCACCGCATGATCGAGCGCGATCGTTTCGGCCTGCACCGCCAGGCCCAGACCGGGCTGATCGACGACATGGTCACCGGCCGCCTGACCGATGAGCGCGACGCGATCGCCATGGCCGCGACCCTCGGCCTGGCCCGCCGGGCGCGGTACCTACCCCTGGCCCTGGATGTGGCGGGGACGGTCGAGGCCGATCCCGTTGCGCACCAGCGTCGTACGGCCGCGATCATCGACGCCGCGCTGCACGGGGTGGCGCTGTCCAAGACGACCGCGCTGGCCACCGCCGAGCACGGCAATCGCGTGAATCTCGTACTGGCGCTGTCTCGTACGGGCGATGTGGACGCGCTGTTGACCGCCGTGTGCACCGCCGTGCTCGGCGAGGTCCGGCGGGTGCCCGGCGTGGACCGCGGGGTCATCGGGGCGGGCTCGGCCTCGGAGTCGTTGCTGGACACCGCCCGTGAGCTCGCCCGCGCGGCGCACGTGGCCGAGGTCGCGCTCGCCCTGACCCCCGCCGCGCCCCGCCCGTTCTACCGCAGCGGCGACGTCCGCCTGCGCGGCCTGCTCGCGCTGATCCGCGACGAGCCCGGCGTGCAGGGTTTCGCCGAAACCGAGCTGAGCGCCCTGCTGCGCCACGACATCCGCCACGCCACCGACCTGACCGGCACCCTGCGCCAATTCCTGGACCTGGCGGGCAACAAGACCGAACTCGCCAAACGCCTGATGGTCAGCCGCCCCACCCTCTACGACCGCCTGGCCCGGATAGAACGCCTCCTCGACGTGGATCTAGACGACGGCGAGACCCGCACGTCCCTCCACACCGCCCTCCTCATTCGCGATCTCACCGTCTCGGATCACCCCCGCCGCTGACACCGACCGCGGACCACCGGGACGAATTTCCCTCGGCGCCGGAGTATCTGACCTTCGTCGTCACGCCAGGTCGTTCCGACTCCTCGGCGTCATCCTGATGTCGAGCATCAGCCTGCGTCATCCAGTCGTGCTCTCGGCCGGGATACCGTGTGGGTCCGGGGACTCCGGCTACCGCACCGCCTGCGTCAGCCGATCGGTTCCGCGCCCGCCGAGGCGTCGCGGCGCTGACGGCGCTCCCGGAGCCAGCGGCGGGCGCGGAACGCCAGCCAGCCGAGGCCGATCAGCAGGATCAGGACGGCGACGAACGCCAGGATCGGCACCGCCAGGGCCAGGATCGTCAGCACCAGGGAGGTGCCGTCCTCGGCGGTCGAGACCACCGGATTGCCCACGCCGCCGGTGGTTCCGGTGACGAACGGGCGGGCCACCGTGCGCCCGGCGTGAATACTGCCGGCGGTGACCGCGCCGAGGATCGCGGCGACCGCGGGCGGCAGTTGCGAGGACACGCTGGTCTCGGCCGCGAACAGGATCGCCCCGGACGCGGGGGCGACCAGCGCCCCGAACCCGTGCAGCACCGAGTCCAGGGCCGGGATCTTGTCCCCGATCAGGTCCAGCACGAACACCACGGCGATGCCGAGCAGCGCGGGCGTCGAGGACAGCCAGCTGTACGAGTCGCCCAGGTCGATCCAGCCGAATCGGTCCGCGAACCCCACCAGCAGCAGTGGCAACCAGGCATTGAGCCCCGCCGCACCCGAGAGCCCGAACGCGCCGAGCACCGCTCCGACGGCCGCTGTTATCTCCATGCCACGAGTCTGCCGGGTATGTCCGACATCGGCTCGTATTCGGTGCGCGGATGTTCGCACGAACACGCTGTGCCCGGTGCTCCCGCGCACGTGACGGCCGGCACGGCACCACCGCCGGACCACGGCGGTTGTTCCTGCGACACGGATCGGCCGATCGGCCGCCGCGAGCCCGGCTACCGCCCGTGTCATACCCGCGGTTGGATCCCGCGGGGTCGGCCGAACGGGCGTCTGTTCCGTGAATGCGTCGAATACCTTGCGGCAGTGCGTGATGGGCGGGCACCGCGGTCGGCGTCGATCCGGTCCCACGGCCGTCGGGCCCTTGTGGATCGTGCCGGCGCCGGCCGCGCGTCAGGCCGGGTCGGCGCCCATCGGGTTGGGGTAGGGCACATCCCCGCTGCGGGCAACGAGCACCGCCGCGGGCGTGAGGACGTCCAGGGTCGCCGCGGCGGTGTCGATGTCGCGGTAGGCGGTCATGGCGAGCGCGTAGGTGCGAGCCTCGATGTGCTCGTGCAGGGCGCGCCCCGCGGCGGTGAGCGTGTCCCCGTCCAGCAGGCCGCGATCGTGCAGGCGGGATCGAGCTGCGGCCCAATCGGTTTCGGTCCAGCCGCGCACGCTCTCCCACAGCGCCAGGGGAACGCCGGAGGCGGCGGAGAACAGCAGGTGGGCTTCGCAACCGTCGACGCCCTCGCTCAGCAGACAGGCCACGTGACCGTCGCCGCGGTGTTCGCGCAGGCTCGTGACCGCCTGCCACAGTTCCTCGATCGGATCGGCGGGCGCGGGCAGGTCGCGATTGGCGGCGAAGAGCGGGCGGCCGGTGTTCGGTGCGCTCGCGATGGCCGCGCGCAAACCCGGCAGCGCGCCGGCCGCGACCGCCTCCACCTCGGGAATCAGCTTGCGCAGCACCGCGGCCGCCGCGGCCGATCGCCCCGCGAGCACCGACTCGCGCGTGGCGTAACCCCACGCGTCGGGCAGCGCGCGCCGGACCATGGCCGGGTGGAAGTTGTAGAAGGTGGCCTCCACCACCCCGGGACCCACCGCGCCGATCGGCGCCGCGCGGGTCGCGAAGTAGCCCATCCAGAATCCGCGCAGCCCCAGGGCTTTGTGCGCGGCGATGGCGTCGGGGGAGAAGTAGGTGATGGCGTGCAGTGGCTCGATTGCCCGCCACATCGACCGGGCGAAGTCGTTGTCCATGCAGCCCACCCTACTGGCTGGGTTTAGTAAACTGAAGTCAGAGACGAAGATTCGGGCCCGCGCCGGATCCGCGTACGCGGCAGCGGGCCGCGCCGATGGCACCATGATCGGCATGATCAATCCGAACGATCTGCTGGTCACCGCCTACGACGAGGCGCGCCTGGGACTGTCCGAAGGCGGCATCCCCATCGGCGCGGCCCTGTTCGACAGCACGGGAAAACTGCTGGGGCGCGGCCACAATCGCCGCGTGCAAGCCGATGATCCCAGCCTGCACGCGGAGACCGACGCCTTTCGCCGGGCGGGCCGCCGCCGCGACTACCGCGACACCATCATGGTCACGACGCTCTCGCCCTGCTGGTACTGCAGCGGCCTGGTCCGGCAGTTCGGCATCGGCGCGGTCGTCGTCGGCGAGGCACGCACCTTCTCCGGCGGCCACGAATGGCTTGCCGCACAAGGTGTTTCGGTCACCGTCCTGGACGACCCGGCCTGCGTGGACATGATGACCCGCTTCATCGCCGAGCAGCCGGAGCTGTGGCACGAGGACATCGGCGTCGCGGACTGAGATCAGCTCACTCGTTGCAGACGGCGTCGTGCACCAGCACCGAATCGCTGTACCAGCGCGCGCCGTTCTCCGCCTCGACCCGGGTCGCGCCGTAGCCGCCGGTGTACTTGTTCATGACCTCGGAGAAGGCCACCGCGCCGCAGCCGGTGAACGAAGTGACCGTCGAGCAATCGCTGAAACCGCACTTCTCCTCGGCGGCCCGGCTGGCCGCGGCCTCGGAGTCGTAGTTCCACGACCAGCCGAGGTCGCCGTTGCTGGAAACCGCGATGGCGCCCCAGTAGGTGTACGCCTGCGCCGGGGCGGCGGGGAGCACGGTGGCGAGGGCGGCGAAGGTGAGGCCGGCGGTGCCCAACAGGATCTTGCGCATGAAATGTCCTTGCTTGGAAGTGAACTGAAGTACTACCGATCAAGACCGTCTGACCGGTACGAACAACTATCGCGCAGGACACCGACAGCGTTTACACGCGACCGAACGCGCTGTTGCGGCCCGGTGCGCGCGAAAGCCCGCGCCCCGATGTGGAATCGGGACGCGGGCCTGGCGGATGCGTGAGCGTGCGGGCCGGGAAACCGGCGGGCGGCTAGGAGACTTCGGTCGGCGCCCAGCGATTGGCGGTGATGAGGTATCCGGGCTGATCCGCGGTCGAGGTGCGGGTCTCGTAGATCCGCTGATACCCGGTGCTGGCGATCACCCAGCGACCGTCCTCGCGCACGTAGGTGTCGTGGTAGTACGCCGCGCCGCGAATCGTGATCTGGAAGTCAGGAACGATCACGGTGTCCTCCAGACACCAACTGGCCCTTGCGGTTTCGCCGGTCACCTCGATCTCCGGATGGTTGGCCACGTGCACGGTGATGATGTTGCCGCCCAGCGCCGTGCGCATGTAGTCGACCAGTGCCTCGCGACCGGTGAATTCGAGCGGCTGACCGCCCGAGGGCGAGCCGTACGAGCCGATCACGTCCGTGCTCAGCGTCGCGCCGAACCCGTCCCACTCCTTCAGATCCAGCGTGCGGAGATACCGGTACTTGAGCTGGCGGATCTCTTCCAACGCGGTGTGGTCCATAGCGATTACCTCCCGAGAACTAGTCGGGATGAATTGGAACACAGGCTCGCCCATCCTGGAATCGCTCGGGCCGATCACCGGACAGACTGTTCCCATGTTCAAGAAGTTGTTGGCGGCGGCCGGAGTAGGCGGCGCCGAGGTCGAAACCGAACTGCACACCCCCGGCGTCCAGCCCGGCGGCACCGTGCACGGGGTGGTCCGGCTGCGCGGCGGCAGCGTCGCCCAGGACATCTCGCGGGTGGCCCTGGAGTTCGTGACCCGGGTGGAATTCGAGCACACCGAGGAGGAGACCAGCGGCCTGCGCGGTTTCCACCTGACCCCGGTGCACGGCCCGATCCGGCTCGAGCCCAAGGCGCTCTACGACATTCCGTTCGGCCTGTACACGCCCCTGGAAACCCCGATCACCTTCTACAACGGCCGCCATCTGCCCGGCGCGCAGGTCGCGGTGCGCACGATCGTCGAGATCTCCGGCGCGGTCGACGCCGGGGACAGCGATCCGCTCGGGGTGGGCGCGCTGCCCGCCCAGCACCACATTCTGGCCGCCATCGAACAGCTCGGCTTCCACCTGCACTCCGCCGATTGCGAATGGGGCGGGCTCAGCGGCATCCAGCAGGAGCTGCCGTTCTACCAGGAGATCGAGTTCCTCGGGTCGCCGCGCCATCCGCACCTGAAGCAGATCGAGGTCACCTTCGTGGCCCGTGAGCACAACCTCGACGTGATCATCGAGGCGGACAAGAAGGGCGGCTGGCTGCACGAGGGTCGCGATGTCTACGACGTGATACGCGTCGACTATCACACGTTGGACCAGGTCAACTGGGCGCACATGCTGGACCAGCGTTTCGGTTCGATGTAGTCCGAAACTGAACATCTCGTTCTACCCACTTAGCAACCAAGCGCTTGCTACATTGCGGCCATGATTCCCACCGTGGTCTGGGGCACCGGCAATGTGGGCCGGGCCGCCATTCGTGCTGTCGCGGCCCATCCCGGACTGAAGCTCACCGACGTTCTGGTCAACAACCCCGACAAGGTCGGCCGGGACGCCGGCGCCCTGGCCGGCCTCGACACCGAACTGGGTGTGGCCGCGACCAACGACATCGACGCGGTCCTGGCCGCCGGACCGCGGGCGCTGGTCTACGCCGGCTCCGGCGAGATCCGCCCCGATGACGCCCTCGCCGACATCGCGCGCGCGATCCGCGCCGGTGCGGTCGTGGTGACCCCCTCGCTCTACGCCCTGTACGACCAGCGCAACGCGCCCCCCGAACTGCGCGAGCAGGTGCTCGCCGCGGTGGCTGAGGGCGGCGGCTCGCTCTTCGTCAGCGGCATCGATCCGGGCTGGGGCAACGACGTACTGCCGCTGCTGATCAGCGGGCTCGGCCACACCGTCGACGTCATCCGCTGCCAGGAGATCTTCGACTACACCACCTACGACCAGCCCGATTCGGTGCGCTGGCTCGTCGGCATGGGCCAGCCCCTGGAGTACGAGCCGCCCATGCTCGCGCCCGGCATCCCGACCATGGTGTGGGGCGGGCAGATTCGGCTCATCGCCCGTGGCCTCGGCGTCGAGATCGAAGAGGTCCGCGAGGTCGTGGAACGCCGCCCGCTCGAACAGACCGTGACCACGGAGCTGATGGGCGATTTCGAGGCCGGCGGACAGGGCGCGGTGCGCTTCGAGGTGCAGGGCATCGTCGACGGCCGCCCGCGCATCGTCATCGAGCACGTCACCCGCATCCACGCCACCTGCGCCCCCGACTGGCCCATCCCGCACAGCGGCGCGGGCGCGCACCGGGTGATCATCGAGGGCAGCCCCCGCATCGAGGTCACCATTCAGGCCACCGACGAGGGCGGAAACCACTCCGCGGGCGGAAACGCCACGGCCGTAGGCAGATTGGTGGGCGCTATCGAATGGCTCGCCGCCGCCGAACCCGGCCTCTACGACGCGCTGGACATCCCCCTGCGCAACGGCACACTCGGAAGGAACCAGCCGTGATCATCGACATTCCCGAAGGCAAGGACCCCATCGGCTACGTCTGGGGCGAAATGGTCCCCGGCATCGGCGTCGCCGCGGCCGCGTTCTCGCTCGCGGTCTACGAGCACACCACGCTCGGCCTGCCCGAGTTCGAGGCCGCCCGGCTGCGCATCGCGCAGATCAACGGCTGCCTGTTCTGCCTGGACTGGCGCACCGACCGCAACGGCGAGAAGGTCGACGAGTCCTTCGCCGACGAGGTCACCAACTGGCGCACCGCCGAATCCTTCGACGAGCGCACCCGTTTGGCCGCCGAGTACGCCGAGCGCTACGCCCTCGATCACCACGGTCTCGACGACGCCTGGTGGGAGCGCATGTTCGCGCACTACACCCAGGCCGAGGTCACCGAGCTGTCGATGTGCCTGGGCTCGTGGCTGGCCTTCGGCCGCCTGAACCACGTGCTCGGCCTGGACGCGGTCTGCGTGCTGCCCAGCCACGCGCAGGCGTCGGCCACCCTGGCCGCGGAGTAGTTCCGGTCGCGAGGTGTTGTCCGGACCTGCCGGGCAACACCTTTCGCCGCTCAGGCGGGCAGCGCGTCCAGGAACTCGCGCAGCAGCGAATTCACCTGCGCCGCATGGGTGATGTTCGCGCCGTGCGTCGCCCCCGCCACGGTGTGCAACCGTGCCGGGCCGCCGAGCTGGGCCGCGAGCGCGGTCATGTCCGCGTGGCTCTCGGCCTGATCGTGCTCTCCGCGCACCAGCAGCGCCGGGCAGCTCAGGTCGCCGATCGCCGCGGCCACCGAATCCCGTTCGATCAGGCAGTCCGCGGCCAGTCGTAGTCGGCTCCGATCGGCGTTGCACCACTTGGTGATCCAGAGCTGCTGCTCGGCCGGGGTGCCGCCGATCATGGTCTTGGCGATCATGGCGGCCAGCGGATGGAACGGCGCGGACTCCATCCAGGCCCGCATGATCCCGCGATAGCGCTCGCGCTCGGCGGCGTCGTAGGGCTCGGCCGAGGTGCCCATCAGCACCAGCGCGCGGACCCGGGCCGGCTGTTGCAGCGCCATCCGCAGGGCGGTGTATCCGCCCTGGGACATGCCGCCCGCGACCACCTCGTCGATGCCGAGTTCGTCGAGCACGGCCCAGACGTCCTCGGCCAGATCCCAATACGTGAACGGATCCCGGTAGTCCTCGGTCAGCCCGTGCCCGCGCGCGTCGACGGCGATCACCCGGTAATCCGGTGCGAGCCCGGCCCCTTGACGCGCGAACATCTCCTCATCGAGAAAGAATCCGTGGCTGAGCACCAGGACCGGGCCGTCGGCCTCGGTGTCGGTGTAATGAACTTTCGCCCCGGCGGAACTCACGAATGGCACGGCAATCTCCCATCTCCCACTGTGCGCCACCATAACCGGAACCGGATTCGCCTGTGGTGCTGTCCGATAGCTTCCGGCCGGTAGCAGGCTGCCCGAGCCCGTGCGGTCGGGCCGCGGCGCGCGCGGATACCGGCGGGCGGTGGGCCGGCAGGACGGCGGGATTCCAGCGCCGGCCTACGTCACACGACGCTAGGCGAGCACCAGAAGTTCGGTGGGGGAAGCGATTTCGATGCGCAGGCCGAACTTCTCCGCCACCCGGGCCAGGCCGTTGATATCGGCGGGCTCGGTACGGGTCAGCACCAGCGCGCGGGCGAGCAGGCCCTTGTGATGTTTGTTGAAGTGGCTCACCACGGTTCGGCTGCCGTCGGGCCGCTCGGTGAGCACGGTGGCGGTCACCGCGCCCGGGATGCGGCCCAGATTCTGATAGGTGCCCGAGCGCAGATCCACGGTCAGCTCCCCGTCGGTCTCCGCGCGCAGCGCCTCGGGCAGCACCTGCTTCCACAGCGACTGCAGCGTGGGCAGGCCGGGCAGCTTCGATCCGCCCGAAAGCCGGTACGCCGGAATGGGATCGCCCGCGCGCACCACGCCGAACAGCGCGGATCCGATGGCCAGGCGCGCGTCGGCCTTGGCGCGCTGGGTTCTGGTCAGCGACGCGGCGTCGAGGGCGTCGTAGAGGACGCCGGTGTAGCGGTCGAGCGCGGCGCGGGTGGGGGAGGACCGCAGCGCGGCGTTGCGCGCGATCTCCGCGTCGGCCCCCTTGCCCAGGCCGAGCGCCGAGCGCGAGGCGTCGGGATCGGCGGCCAGTTGGCTCAGTTCGGTGACCAGCTTGTCGCGGACCGCGGTGAGCTGCGGCATCGCGAGGGAGTCCAGGTTCAGTGGATCGCCCGAGCCACCGTCGGACTTGGTTTCGGAGGGAGGCAGCAGCACCAGCACGAGCCAACACGGTAATGCCTTGTGAGCATCGCGTGTGCAGCGGCTACTCTGTGGATCCGTGATCACCCGTCTCTCGCATCTGTTCCTGCGCACGCTGCGCGATGACCCCGCCGACGCCGAGGTGCCCAGCCACAAGCTGCTGGTCCGCGCCGGATACGTGCGCCGCCTGGCGCCGGGCATCTACTCGTGGCTGCCGCTCGGCCTGCGCACGCTGCGCAAGATCGAGAACGTGGTCCGGGAGGAAATGGACGCCATCGGCGCCCAGGAGATCTCGCTGCCGGCGCTGCTGCCGCGCGAACCGTACGAGGCGACCAATCGCTGGACCGAGTACGGCGACGCGCTGTTCCGCCTCAAGGACCGCAAGGGCGCGGACTACCTGCTCGGGCCCACCCACGAAGAGCTCTTCGCGCTGACGGTCAAGGGCGAGTACAACTCCTACAAGGATCTGCCGGTCACGCTCTACCAGATCCAGACCAAGTACCGCGACGAGGCGCGACCCCGCGCGGGCATCCTGCGCGGGCGCGAGTTCATCATGAAGGACTCGTACTCCTTCGATCTCGACGACGAGGGCCTCAGCGCCAGCTACCAGGCGCACCGCGGCGCGTACCAGAAGATCTTCGACCGCCTGAACGTCTCGTACGTGATCGTGGCCGCCACCTCCGGCGCCATGGGCGGTTCGGCGTCCGAGGAGTTCCTGGCCAACAGCCCCGTCGGCGAGGACACCTACGTCATCAGCCGCGAGTCCGGGTACGCGGCCAACGTGGAGGCCGTGGTCACCGCCGTTCCCGCCGAGATCCCCCTGGAAGGCTTGGCCGAGGCCGTCGTTCACGAGACCCCGGACACCGCGACCATCGCGAAACTGGTGGAGTGGGCCAACGCCAACGGCGTCGCCGACCGGCTGGGCCGTCCCGTCACCGCCGCGGACACCCTGAAGAACGTCATCGTCAAGCTGCGCTACCCGGACGGCAAGTCCGAGATCCTGGGCATCGGCCTGCCCGGCGACCGCGAGGTCGACGAGAAGCGCCTGGAAGCCTCGGTCGAGCCCGCCGCCGTGGAACTGCTCGGCGACGAGGACTTCAAGGCCAACCCCTTCCTGGTCAAGGGCTACATCGGCCCGAAGGCGCTGCTGGCCAACGGCGTTCGCTACCTGCTCGATCCCCGCGTGGTCTCGGGCACCGCCTGGATCACCGGCGCCGACGAAGCCGGTAAGCACTACGTGAACCTGGTCGCGGGCCGCGACTTCACCGCCGACGGCACCATCGAGGCCGCCGACGTCCGCGACGGCGATCCCTCGCCCGACGGCAAGGGCGTGCTCGAGTCCGCGCGCGGCATCGAGATCGGCCACATCTTCCAGCTCGGCCGCAAGTACACCGACGCCTTCGACGTCGACGTGCTCGGCGAGAACGGCAAGCCGGTCCGCCTGACCATGGGCTCCTACGGCGTCGGCATCTCCCGCATGATGGCCGTGGTCGCCGAGCAGCAGCACGACGACAAGGGCCTGCGCTGGCCGAAGGAGATCGCGCCCTACGACGTGCACGTGGTCATCGCCAACAAGGACGAGACCGCTCGCGAGGGCGCGGAAAAGGTTGTCGCCGAACTGAACGCCGCCGGCCTGGACGTCCTGTTCGACGACCGCAAGGCCTCCCCGGGCGTGAAGTTCAAGGACGCCGAGCTCCTGGGCATGCCCCTGGTCGTGGTCATCGGCCGCGGCTGGTCCGAAGGCAAGCTCGAGCTCCGCGACCGCTTCACCGGCGAAAGCGAGGAGTTCCCCGCCGAGACCGCCGTGGCCTCGATCATCGCGAAGGTCCGCGGCTGACACGGTCCGTCGCACGAACGATCGAGCCGCGCACAAACCGTGCGCGGCTCGATCTGTATGGCGAGGTGTCGGCGTGGTGGGCTGACCGGCCGGGGTCGACCGGCTAGTTGTAGGCCCTCGCGACCCCGTCCAGCAGGTGTTCGAGGGTGTCGTAGTCGGGCGGGTCGACGACGTCGATCAGGGTGGGGTTCACCGGAACCTTGTGGTCGGCGGCGACTTTCGTGAACAGGGCCGGATCATTGGGGCGGAAGCCGTGGTCGGCGGCCAGGCGCTGGAGGTCCGGATCGGTGGCGAGGAGCTTGCCCAGGCGGTCGCCGCCGTCGTTCAGGGGGATCACGGTGTGCTGGGAGAGCACGGTGGGGGAGGGGTACATCAGCACCATGCCGGGCTTCAGCTGGTTGTTCACCGCGGCCGCCACGTACTGGGATTCGTAGATCCAGACCATCGGGGTCGGGCCCATGCCCGCGGCCAGGTACTCCTTGAACGGGCCGTCCGAGGTGTTCTCGGTGTAGCCCTGGCGGGTGAACAGGCGCGAGACCCGGGACAGGGCGTGGGCCTCGGCGGTCGCGCCGCGCACGATGGTGTTGTCGTTGGCCACGTAGGCGGTGACCGCCAGGTACATGGCCGCGGAGTTCGAGGTGCGCGGGTCGGTCGTGCCGACCAGCACGTTCTTGCGGACCGGGTAGACGGTGTTGCCGTCGAGCTGATCCCACTGCACCCCGCGCTCGGCCAGCGCCAGGAACTTCTCCGCGTCGAAAACCGGCGCCGCACCGGGCGTCACGATGCCGGCGGCGGTCAACAGGTCCACGATCGGCGCGAAGGTGGCGATGGCCATGGGGGAGGAGAACGGGGTGTACTTGGCGCTCACGCCGCGCCCGCGCTGGATGCGCTCGGCCGCCGCCGCGCTGGACGGGAAGGCGAAGTCGTAGCCGGCCAGATCCACCGAGGTGGCGATCTGCCGGGAACCGGCCGGATCGACCTCGACGCGGATCCCGTTGCGGGCCAGCACCTCGGCCACCCGCGGATCCTCGAAGTACGCGACCTTCTCCGACCCGACCACGCCGCGCACGGTGGCGAGCGGCGCGGCGGCGGGAGCCACCGGCGCCGGATCCGGCTCGCGCACCACGGCGAAGGCCGCGACGGCGACAACCGTCACCATCGCGCCCGCGCCGAGCAATACCGAACGCCGCCGCAACACCGAGAGGTCCAAGGTGTCGAATAGATGACTACGCGCTGAATTCGAATTGTCTGCCAATGGAATTGCCGTAGTCAATTCCGTATCCGCCTGTTCCGGATCGGCTTTCGCGTCGTCCGGTTCCAGTTCCCGGCGTGCCATGCGCTCCACCAGAATCGGTACGAATTCCCGCACCGCATGCCCGTCGAAACGCTGCCGCGCCGCGCCGACAACGGCCTCGACCTGCTCCGTCGTATGCACCTCGACATAGCGTTCCACCAGGCGATTCGTCACCGCGTGCAGTGCTTTTTCTTCCCGGGCCGCATCGACCGCCACAATCTCTCCTCGACTCCCACCGGAAATTGATTGCGCGGCAGGAAAATACATCGGACCGCGCCGGTGCGACCTTACTCGCAATTCGTGACGCGTTCAGGATCGGTGTGCGGGAAATGACTCGGCCCGCACACCGATTCGGGTGTGCGGGCCGGGAATCGAGTTCGTTCGACTTACCTCACGGCTGCCCCGGGAACGCTGTCGTCGCCGGATTCACGCCCAGAATCGACTGCCAGGTCGCCAACCGCAGCGCGCATTCGGTGAGCGCCTCCACCGCGGTGCGCCGCACCTCCGGCGCCGACGCCGCCTCGGCCGCCGCCCGCCACGCGGTCGCGGTATCGGTCTCCACCACGACCGCCAGCTTGGCCGCCGGAATCGGATCGTCCACCGGGACCGGGCTCGTATACGCGGCCGCCGGCGCGGGCACCGTGCCGCCCAGGCCCTTCAGCGCGTCGATCGTCGAGTCCCGGCGCGCGCGGTGCGCGGCGGTGTACTCCGCCACCAGCCGCTCCCGATCCGGATTGGCATAGGCCGCGATCACCCCGTACGCGAACACCGCCGCGTACTCCGCGCTCAGCGCGTCCGTCAGCGCCTTCGAATCCGCCCCGCTCATAGCGTGTTCCTCCCCGCCCGAATGATGTACCGCGGTCCGGTGCGCAACCGCCCGCCATGTTCCGTCTGCTGATGTGCGGCCCGCGTTCTCGGCCGCCCGCCGGGCCGGCTCACGCGAGCAGCACCCCGGCGTGCGTGGCGCACGCGGCGCTGATCGAGGCCAGCAGCCCGGCCCGATACCCCGACAGCTGCACCGCCAGTTCGCCGCTCGAGCGCTGCGCACCCGTGAGCGCGGCCTGCACCTGCGCGACCGACGGCGGGGCCGCGGGCGGGGCCGCCGAAATCGGCGCGCTGCGCTGACTCGGCACCGTGCCGTCGCCGTAAACGCCCACCACGCGGTCGATTTCGGCCCGCAGCGCATCGGCGTGCGCGGTGCGCTGGGTGGCGATGACCTGCAACGCCCCCGCGCGATCGGGTGCGACGGCGATGGCGGCGGTCGCCGCGGCCGCGTCCTTGCGTGCCGACTCCTCCTGTGCCAGAAGCGGATCCGGCAGTGCGGGGGCCTCGTCGCGGGTGCACGCGGTACCGGCCCCGAGCACGGTCACCAGCAGTGTCCCGCCGCCGGCCAGGCGCAGCGCCGCCCGGCGGTCCAGGGTGGCTGCCGAGCGGCGATCGAGCGGAGATACGGGTAGGGGCGCGCGTGTGACACCGGCCATAGGGCCGCTCTGACTGCTGGGCACGGATACATGGTGCCAGTCGTTCCGGCGTGCTCACCGCACCCCGGCCGTCCGATAGGCTGTGATCTCGATCGATATGTCCCCGGTACGGGCGCGTCGCCGCCGTTGTCGCACCCGCGACACGGACACGCCGCGATGCCGGTAGCGCAAACCATGCCGAAGTCGCCACGATCGGCTGGTCCTTTACACTCTTTCCGCGCGTTACGCTAGACCTTCGGTGCGGTTATTCAGCGTTTCCGCCCCACTGCCAGACACAACTCAAACCGTCACAACTGAACCAGGAGCCGCCCCACATGCCGATGCCGTCCGAGGAAAGGGTGAGCCAGCTAGTTGCTGTGCTCGTCGAACGCCGAGGATTCGACCTCGAAGGCGTTGCGATTTCGGCTGCCGGTACCGCGCACGCCAAGGTGAAGGTGACGGTGGACAGCGACGAAGCCGCTCCCCTGGACGCCGTTGCCGTGCTGAGTTCGGAAATCTCCGAAGCCCTGGACGCCGCCGGTGATTTCGGCGAGACCCCGTACCTGCTGGAGGTCACCACCCCCGGCGTCGAACGACCCCTCACCGAGCTACGGCACTGGCAGCGCGCTCGCGGCCGCAAGGTGAAACTCACCCTCCGCTCCGGTGTGCAATCCCCGGAGGAGAAGGGCAAGGCCCGGTTCGAAGCCCGCGTCGGCGCCGCCACCGAGACCGAGGTGGCCCTGGTGCTGGGCGGCAAACGCAAACCCCATCGGGTGAGCGTGCCGCTGGCCGATATCGAATTCGCCGTCGTCCAGGTGGAGTTCGCGCCGCCGGGCGCGGCCGAACTGGAACTGGCCGGGGGCGTCGCGCCCGGCCGTCCGCAGCCCGGCGCCGAGGCGCGGGACCTATCCGGTGACGGTGACGACACCGAAGACGGGGACGACGCCGAAGACGGCGACGGCTCCGAAGACGAACAAGACGTAGAAGCTGCATCCGATTCACCGACCGAAGGGATCGTGGAATGAACATCGAAATCGAAGCCCTGCGCGCGATAGTCGCCGACAAGGGGATCTCGATGGAGACAGTGATCTCCGCGATCGAGTCCGCGCTGCTGACCGCCTACCGGCACACCGACGGCCATCAGGCCAGCGCCCGCATCGACATCAACCAGAAGACCGGTGTCGTGCGCGTGATGGCCCGCGAGGTCGACGCCGACGGCAACCTCATCTCCGAATGGGACGACACCCCCGAGGGTTTCGGCCGCATCGCCGCGACCACCGCGCGCCAGGTCGTGCTGCAGCGTCTGCGCGACGCGGAGAACGAGAAGTCCTTCGGTGACTTCGCCACCCACGAGGGCGACATCGTCGGCGGCGTGGTCCAGCGTGATGCCCGCATGAACGCGCGCGGCACGATCGTGGTCCGCATCGGCAGCGAGGCGCACGGCGCCGAGGGCGTCATCCCGCCGGCCGAGCAGGTGCCGGGCGAGACCTACGAGCACGGTGATCGCATCAAGTGTTACGTGGTCGGTGTCTCGCGCGGGCCGCGTGGACCGCAGATCACCCTCTCGCGCACGCATCCGAACCTGGTGCGCAGACTGTTCGCCCTCGAGGTTCCCGAGATCGCCGACGGGTCGGTCGAGATCACCGCCGTGGCCCGCGAGGCCGGACATCGCTCCAAGATCGCCGTGCGCTCGACCGTGCAGGGCGTCAACGCCAAGGGCGCGTGCATCGGCCCGATGGGTCAGCGCGTGCGCAACGTCATGAGCGAGCTGGCGGGCGAGAAGATCGACATCATCGACTACGCCGAGGATCCGGCGACCTTCGTGGGGAATGCGCTGTCCCCCTCGAAAGTTGTCTCTGTCACGATCGTGGACCCCGACGCACGTGCGGCGCGGGTCGTCGTGCCCGACTTCCAGCTCTCGCTGGCGATCGGCAAGGAGGGCCAGAACGCCCGCCTCGCTGCCCGGCTCACGGGCTGGCGAATCGACATTCGCAGTGATGCGGCCCCGGACGTGGCCGGTTCGGTGCGCTCGGAAGCGCATCGATCTTGATCGTGGCGAGACGCCGATCTTGATCCCGGTCCGGCCCAGCGCCGGGCCGGATCGGAAAAAGAAACAGACCCCACGGATGACATGTTGGTAACTTCCCACGGGGACGGATGCGGAGATCGGGACATGACAGCGGTAGAGTGGACGCAGGCTCAGCCCGAGTCTTCGGCTTCCTCCTCGTCCGCACCCGTGCGGACCTGCGTCGGATGTCGCAAACGCGAGCTGGCCGCCGATCTGCTGCGAGTCGTGGCGACCGAAACCACGGTTGTTCCCGATCCTCGGCGTAGACTGCCCGGGAGGGGTGCCTGGCTGCACCCCCTTTCGGCTTGTCTGAACAACGCAGTTCGGCGCCGAGCATTCGGCAGAGCACTACGAGTGTCCGGACATCTGGATATCTCAGCCCTGGAGCATTACGTAGAGAACAGGCACGAGCACTCATGAGCACACCGTGAAGCACCAACGATGATCGACCATCGGAAATAATCTGAGGTCGTGCGGGCCCGCCCTTTGTCCAAAAGGGTTGCCGCGCTCGACCTCTCAGTGAGGAGAGCAGTGGCAGGCAAGGCCCGCGTGCACGAGTTGGCCAAAGAACTCGGTGTCACGAGCAAGGAACTACTCGCGAAGCTCAAGGAGCAGGGCGAGTTCGTGAAGTCCGCGTCGTCGACGGTGGAGGCCCCCGTCGCTCGTCGCCTGCGTGAGTCGCTCGCACCCAAGAGCGCCCCCGCCAACGGCGCCGCAAAGCCGGCCGCCAAGCCCGGCGACGCCCCGCGTCCGTCCGGCCCCCGTCCGACCCCCGGCGCGAGCTCGGGACCCCGTCCCGGCGCCCCCCGTCCGTCCGCTCCGGCTCCGGCCGCACCGGCTCCCGCTCCGGCGGCGCCGCAGGCTCCGGCCGCCGAGCAGGCCGCTCCCGCGGCCGCCGCTCCGGCTCCGGCCGTGCGCCCGGGCCCGGCCGTCAAGCCGGGTCCCGCCCCCAAGCCCCCCGTGGCTGAAACCCCCGCTCCCGCAGCGGCTTCCGCGGCTCCGGCCCCGGCGCCCGCCCCGCAGCAGCAGGGTCAGCGGCCTGCTCCCGGCGCCCCGCGTCCGGGTAACTTTTCTCTCTGCTCTCACTATCTCTAGTGCTCACAACCAAACAAGCTGATTCACTTCAAAACTTTCTTCTTCATCTCTGAGTCTTTTTATTTTAGTCTTACAACCTCAAAAACCCTTGAGCGTTGTATAGTTAAGCCTCTCGGGCAATTAGTATCTGTTAGCTCAACGGCTCGCACCGCTTACACACCAGACCTATCTACGTCTTAGTCTTAAACAACCCTTACTGTCTTAAAGACAGGGAGAACTCATCTTAAGGCAAGTTTCGTGCTTAGATGCTTTCAGCACTTATCTCTTCCGCACTTAGCTACCCGGCAATGCGTCTGGCGACACAACCGGAACACCAGTGGTGCGTCCACTCCGGTCCTCTCGTACTAGGAGCAGCCCCAACCAATTCTCCAACGCCCACGGCAGATAGGGACCGAACTGTCTCACGACGTTCTAAACCCAGCTCGCGTACCACTTTAAATGGCGAACAGCCATACCCTTGGGACCTACTTCAGCCCCAGGATGAGATGAGCCGACATCGAGGTGCCAAACACCGCCGTCGATATGAACTCTT